>JAZFSI010000043.1:0-3689 GCA_036446075.1 Fidelibacterota bacterium | reverse complement strand
TCCAGTTTTTTGAATATTTTCTCGTATTTCATGGTTAACCGGCTGCTTTGATTTTTTCAAGATATTTTAAAGGAATGACCGCATACATGGCCGCGGCCTCCACCAGTTCGTTTTTCCAGGTCTTCTCGTTGGGTGCATGCCCTTCTTCTTCATGGCCGGGACCAAACCCTATGCAGGGCACACCGTGGCGTCCCATTATGGCTACTCCATTTGTGGAAAACGTCCATTTATCAATGCGCGGCTCCTTTTTAAAAAGACCCTGGTATGATTCAACCAGGGTCTGAGTTACAATATGGTCTTCTGCTATCTGCCAGGTGGGAAAAAAGGCCTCCGTTGGATAAACAAAACCGGTATAGGAAGGTTTGTCGTAACCATATATTTCTACTGCTGCGTCTGCAGTTTTAACAGCCGGCAGGTCCCTGATTTCCTGCAGGGCAGAATCTGGAGTTTCTCCCTGAGTCAAACGGCGGTCAATGGAAATGGAACACCCATCGGCGACTGCACAGCGCGAAGGAGAACTGTAAAATATTTCCGAAACAGTAAGCGTGCCTTTGCCCAGGAATTCGTCATGTTTCAATTTATGATTAAGCTGTTCCAATTCCAGTAAAATGGGGGCCATTTTAAATATTGCGTTTTCTCCCCGTTCCGGGGCAGAACCGTGACAGCTGATACCCTGTGTAGAAACTTTGATCTCCATGCGGCCTCTATGCCCCCGGTATATGCGGCAGGCGGTGGATTCCGTGCTCACCACAAATTCCGGTTTAATTTTTTCATGATCCAGAATGTACATCCAGCACAGACCGTCGCAATCTTCTTCCTGCACGGTTCCGGTCATGACCAGAGTATAATCGTCCTCAAGTTTTAAATCTTTTATTATTTTGCCGGCATACACCATTGAGGCCATCCCCCCCGTCTGATCGGAAGATCCCCGTCCAATAATAATTTCCTCGTCTTCGTATCCTTGATATGGATCATAATCCCAATTTTCCAGCCGGCCCACACCCACAGTATCGATATGAGCATCCATGGCAATGACATGTTTACCATGGCCTATTGAGCCGTATATATTGCCCATTTCATCAATGGTAATAGTATGGAAGCCTACTTTTTCCATTTCTTCCTTAATGCGCAAAATAACTCTTTCCTCCTGGCCGCTTTCGCTGGGAATTGCCAGCATATCCCTCAAAAACCGGGAAATTTCCGGTTTATATTCTCGAGCTTTTTGAAGGATTAAATTATAATCAACTATCATTTCTTTTCCTCTATTTCTTCCATTTTTTTCCATAGTCCGGCCGCCTGGTTACCGGCTCTGTCTAAAATTTCGCCGGGTGAAATTTCCGTAAATTTATTATCAAAAATCCTGAATATTCCGGCCGTCATTACATGGCATGGTTTTTCCAATCCGAATAATACATGTACCTGCCAATTCCGGTCATTTAAAATTGTACGAGGATAATAATCAAAAATGGCCAGATCTGCGCTATAACCTTTTTCCAGACGGCCAATTTTAGCCGAGAATATTTTCGAAGCAATATTGGGATTATTTTTGAAAAGCAGTTTAAGATAATCAACAGTTCCGGCCCCTCCCTTTAAGTGGCTGCTGCGAATCAGCGTTCCTTCTTTGGCTTCCTTCAGCAAATTACTCTGCATGCCATCCGTTCCCAGGCCGGCCGCCAGAGAATTGAGCAGTTCGGTGGAAGTTAAACCGACCCGATTGTTGGCGTTGGAAGATGGATTATGGACCAGCATGGTGCCCCGGTCCTTAAGAATTTTTTCATCTTCAGGAACTAAATGTACACCATGGATTAATAAACTATTATCATTTAAGAGTCCGAAAGAATCCAGGCGCTGGACAGGAGAAGCATATCCTCTCTGCACTGCATCTTCCTGGTCGGCTTTATCCTCAGCGGCATGAATATGAATTCCCCAGTCTTTTTCTTGCCTTAGGGCGTCTTCAATCTTGCCCAGGGAATCATCCGAAAGCGTAAAAGAAGCATGCAGACCAATCAGAGGGCGAATAAATTCATGTTTTCCAAATTCCTGCAGGAACTTGATATTTTCTTCCAATCCTTCTGCAAACTTATCCCGGCCGTTTCGATCTGTTATTTCAAAAGCAGCGGAAATCCGTATTCCGAACCTGCGGGCAGTATCTGCCAACAGATTCAAGGAGCCCGCGCAATAGTTAGGGCTGGAATGATGGTCAATTACTGTTGTTACTCCCTGGCGGAGATGGTCCAGAAGGCCCGCTTCGAAAGCTGCTTTGGTGCTGCCGAAATCCAGGGCCAGATCCAATATCCACCAGACCTGTTCAAGTATCTCCTTAAAATTCCCGGGATTGCCGCGGGGAAAGGGCATACCGGTTGCCAGAGCGGAATAAAGGTGGCTATGGGCATTGACCATACCAGGCAGAACAGTTCTGCCCTTCAGGTCCCGGACATCTCCCTTTATTTTCTTTCCGGATCCTGCCCCGATTTCGAGGATAATACCGTCTTGAATAAGGATGTATCCGTTTTTTATAAAAGCGGGTGATCCGTAGGGGTTAATAATCCGGCAATTTTTCAGGAGTGTAGTCATTATTAATTAATCCGCATTTGATTTCAGCTCTTTTTTTCCGGTCTCATTCATCAGCGCCGTCAGTACTACTTCAGGCGTAAGGGGAAGTTCGTTCATTTGAATTCCAAGGGCATTTGAAACAGCATTGGCCACAGCTGCTCCGGTCGGAATTATACTCGGCTCTCCAATTCCTACGGCACCCCAGGGACCTTCCGGATCGGGGTTTTCTATAATGATAGTTTTAATTTTGGGCATATCCAAAGTTGTGGGCAGTAAATAAGTGGAAAGATTAGGAGTGGTCACCCATCCTTCCTTGTATTTAAAATCTTCGATTACGGCCCAGCCGATACCCTGGCTAACGGCTCCCTCTACCTGTCCTTCAATGCCGGCAGGATTAATCGCTTTTCCAACGTCGTGGGCTGCCCAGTAATTTTCTACCGTGATCTGACCCGTTAATTTATCAACCTTAACCTGGGCCACATGGGTAGCAAAAGAATAGGAGAAATAAGCCTCGCCCAGACCTGTTTCCGATTGGTGATCAAGTTTCCGCACATGCCACCAGCCTTCTGCTTCTACCGGGCGCTTATTCAAATAAAGGTAATTTGCTAATTCTGAAAAATTAAGGGATTGCTGATTAACAGAATTGACAACCTGATTGTTATCTATATTAACCTCAGCGGGCTCACATTCCAGCATTTCAGCGGCGGCAGTTTTAAGTATTGGTAATATTTTTCGGGCTGCTTCTATAATGGCATTACCGGTCATAATTACATTGCGGCTGGCCACCGCAGGTCCGCTGTCCGGGACCTGATCGGTACGGACAGGTAAAACTGTTATTCCGGCAGCAGAAATACCCAGCGCATCAGCTGCCATTTGAGTAATTACTGTTAGGGCGCCCTGTCCCATTTCAACCAGACCGAAAGCAAGGGAAACCGACCCGTTTTTATTTATCCGAAGATGAACTCCGGCGCCATCCATAGCCCATCCGGCCGCTCCCAGACAATTACCGTAATGAATAGTACTTATTCCCAGGCCTCTTAAATAACGCTGCCCGCCCCTTGGTACCATGGGCCAATTAGCTGCTTTTGAAGCTTGCTGCAAGGTATCTTGAGCTCCTGATCCTGTTTTTATTATCT
>JAZFSI010000042.1:0-21754 GCA_036446075.1 Fidelibacterota bacterium | reverse complement strand
CCAAAATCCTATTTTTCCTGTGGAGACAGGCTGCTGCGGATTTGCCGGTGACAGGGGCTTGAAATTCCCCGAATTAAGCGCTTCCGCCACCCGGCCGGAAGCTGCTGAAATTAAAAAATTGGACTTGAATTTTCAGGGTTATTCATCCAGTCGAACCTGCGAAATAGGAATGAAAAGCGCAACTAATAATGATTATTATTCTATTGCCGTTTTAGTGCGGTCCTATTTGAATCAGGACAATTAATGCAGCCAGAAACTTAATCAATTGAAATAAATCATTTCTTCGTTAAATTCTTGTGAAACAATTATCTGCACTACAAACTTCAGGTCAAAAATGACAAACAAATTATTTTCAAAATTTATCATTCTATTTCTGGTTTTTAACGCATTTGTTTTTGCTGAAGATATTGCCAGGGTTATGAAAGCCAACGGCGGCGTGTTTTTAAAACCCATGGGCGGTTCTACATTTAATATTAGTGTAAAACCGGGGCAGGCCATAAGCAATGGAGATGCCATCCATATTGGCGACGAAGGATTTGCAGTAGTTATATTTCTTGATGATCGTTCAGTTGTGAAAATTAAAAGTAATACAGAATTTCAATTTGTCGAGTCTTCCAGCACCAGAACTTTAAATATAGAGTACGGTACAATTTTGAATAATGTGCAGAAAGAAGGGCGCGAAAAAACCTTCCGGGTGGAAACGCCAGTCTCAGTAGCTTCTGTAAAAGGAACAGAATTTGCCTGTATTGTTGATCCCAGCGGTGTGGATACTTTCATCGGAAAGTCGGGACAATTTGATGTTTTTAACCAAATCAGCGGCGTTACAATCCCGGTAGGCCCAGGACAAAAAGTCATTTCAAATAGTTTAGGACAATTAATTCCCGCTCCGGCGCAGCCGGGAGATTATCCCGATGATCCAGAAGCAGAAAGCGCTGAACCCCCTGAAGAAGAAATCCAGGAAGAAGATGTAAGGGAAGAAGCGGAAGAAGTACAGGAAGAAAAGCCCGAAGAACCCAAAATTGAGGAAATTAAACAGGTAAAACCTGAAGAAAAGATCGAGCCCGAAAAGGAACCGGAAGTTAAAGAGCCCGAAAAGGAAGCGGATATTCCTGACAAAGAACCAAAACCATATAAAATGGGTCTGGGTATCGGATCCGCGACCATAGACGGCCAGATTTATAATCAGCTGGCCTTAAGACCGGAACTGACTTTTGGAAAATTGGGGATTGGTTTCGACATTGTAGTATATATCGACAGCGAAGGCAATTTCCGCAAAGATGAATGGGATGAAGCCAGTGATTTCTTTGATAAATTCCTGTATGTACGCTGGGCTCAGAAAACAGATCCATTCTGGTTCAAATTTGGTGCTTTGAGCGATATAACACTCGGGTATGGGGGCTTGCTGGCCGGTTATTCAAATATGATGGAATTCCCTTCTGTCAGACGTGTAGGTTTAAATACAGGTCTTAACAGGGGCCGAATTGGAACCGAAATATTCCTGGCCAATGTAAAGGATTTCAAACGAGGAGGTACACTTATTGGCCTGCGGGGAACTTATAAAATTTCCAAAACCTTCCCCTTGAAGGTTGGCGTTAATTATGTGGCGGATCTTAACCAGTTCTCCGGATTGAAAGACAAGGATGGAGATGATTATCCGGATGTTTTCGATGATTTTTCTGATGATAAACATTTGTGGAATGATACGGATGGTGACGGTATCCCGGATAAAGATACGGGCGGTGATCAAGAACCTGAGATTGGCTGGGATATTGATGGAGACGGAGATAATGTTCTTGATTCAGAACAGGACGGAGGACCTGATTTGAAACCATTACCATTCAGTTTAAGGGAGAATAAGGCCTCTGTCCAGGCCTTTACCCTTGATCTGGGTTATCCTATCCTTAATAAAAGCATGTTCGCCCTTGAAGTTTATATGGAATATAATAAATTAATATTCCCCGAGGTTACCGGTGATGATTTCCAGCGGGAAAAGAGAGAAGGAACCGGTATTACTATTCCCGGTCTGCGGGCTAAAATGTTCAAATTCCTGAACGTCAGTTTTGAGTACCGCATTAAGAATGGTTACTTCGTAACACAGTTCTTCGACCAGAGTTATGACCTCAACCGGGTAACAGCAATTTATGATGACGAATCTCAAGAAGCACAGGTCAAGACCAAGGATCAATTTTTATTCAGCAATCCGGAATCAGGACTGGATGCTAAAGGTTTTTATGGATCTGCTTCAGCAGGATTATTCAACCTGGCAAGTTTCTCAGCTGCTTACGGAAGTATGAAAGCCGGAAAAAAGGAATTTAACAGTTTCAGCGCCAGTTTAACAATTAATGCGGAAAATATTCCTAAATTAAGCGTAGCTCAGGCTTATTATATCAGAAATAATGATGAAAATCCCTTTGATTTTGGAGACCCATCCGAAAATACAATTCTCGGATACCGCCTGGGTTATGAAGTCAGCAAGGGTGTCAGCCTGATCTGGGATTTCAGCCAGTATTATCGAGATACGGGCGCCGGTCTGGAACCAATTAAACAAACTACAATCGAAACCGCTTTTGACTTTTGACCGGCGAGGCGATGAGGAAAAAACAATTTATCGCTATGATGCCGGCGGCAGAACATTTAAAAAAGCAGCTGTATTTCTGGTTATTTTAGCCGTATTTCTGGCAATTTTCGGCATAATCTGGTTAACAATTTTGAATTAAGGAGACTAAATGAACTTATCCATTGAATATTGCAATAAATGAAACTATTTACCAAGAGCGTCCAGGATGGCCGCTGAATTATTGGAGAAATACGGGAATGATATTTCCAGTTTAACCTTGATCCCCGGCGGCGGGGGAGTGTACGAAGTAATAAAAAATAATAAATTAATTTTTTCAAAAAAGGATTTAAATCGGTTTCCGGAACAGGATGAAATTATCGAGCTACTGGAAAAATCTGCTTAAAACCGGAATTTGCGGTTTCAGTTTTCTCCTGGCCGGAGATCAGGAAATCATAGCGCTGACCCCCCAAATAGGATTTAATCTTGATCCTGCGGAAAATAAATATTACGGCGTATTTACGGATATCACCGGTTTTGAAAGCGCTCAATTTTATCAGGTTACCCCAAATCGAATTGAAGTTCAGATTGTATTTGTAGAATTTGCCAGGAAAAAAAAGAGCCGCCGAGCAATGAATTTAAGAAAATACTCAGACCTGCAGGTCAGGATAAAACAGATGCGGGTAATGACTGATTCTGACCGTGAAAAAATGGCCGACGATTTTACCTATTTAAAGACAGAAGAAATTTTATCCTCGATTATTCCAAATCAATACGTCGATATAGAACATCGTTCCGGGAAGAAAATAAAAGGAACATTTTTAGAGTATAAAAAGCAGAAATTAGTTGTTCAAACACCTGTTTCCATTCAGACTATTCCCGTTTGGGATATGGAAAAAATAAGTTTCCGAGAACAAATCATCAAACGGCCAAAGTGGAAATTACAAATATATGGCTTGTCCGCCCTGCTGGGGCTGGGTCTTATGGAAGTTTGGAATGTCCAGACTAAACCGCGCACAGAAATGGTTTGGCATAATCGATTTATGGGATCGGCTATCGGTACTTTAGCCGGCGCAGAATTTTATGATACTATGATAATTTTACTAACACCTAAAACACATTTTGCTTTAACTCCAGCAGAATTAGAACAATTAAAAAATAATTAATATCCAGGAGCATTCTATGGCTGAATTAAACACTGAAGTAATCACCGAAGAACAAAAAATGCAGCAATACTTAAAAGATAAAATGAATGATTTGGCTGATAAATTAGGTGACGGTTACGGCGAGCCGCTCTTAAACGAATTAATCCGACGTTTGGAAAAAACCATATCAGAATTCCATACAGAAGTAACTGATATGATTGCAGAGCTTAAAAAAAACTCAGAACAGCGGCAGATAAAATTGCAAAATTTAATGAGCGAACAGCCGCAGGACGAAAATGTTGCCCAGACTGAGCAAAAGGCGGGAGCGGAGATTCCGCCGGAAGTTAGCGCCTGGGAAAAGAAACTTGAATCTAAATCTTCCAATACTTCCAATCCCGAGGAAAAAGCGGCAGCACCTAAGCAAACTGAACCGCCCAAAAAGAAAAAATTGTTCGGTCGCAAAAAGAAGTAATTTATAACCATATTTTTTCCCGAAATTCCAGGAGTTTTTATACCTGTTTTGCAGGTGATTAACTCATCGAATTAAAGGACTCTCACCCAAATCCGGGATTTTATGGCTTTTCCGGTTTATGCACTAAACCGACCCGGCAGCGTTTAAATAAAATCAATAATCTCTTTAATTAATAAATGGCCTTAAAAAACACATCTCAAATTCGGATATCTTTGCGTTGAAGGATACAAATTGAAAAGAAATATTTATTTTCTAGCCTGTTATCTGTTTATTTCCATGGCCGGGGCTCAGTCAATTAATAATTATACAGAATTTTTAAAGGTCAAAAAAAGAATCTACCACTTTACAAAAGTAGAATTTATAACACCTGAGGGTGAATTTAATGATGCCATCTGCACCCTGGTCATTCCGGAATTAAAGCAGGATAATCCTCCTTTTGTAGCCATTTATTATAAACGAAATAATTCTGAATGGTTTACAGAATCCCTTTACCGAAAACGTGTGCGCTACAGTTTTAAAAATGGATTGGTAAAACTGGACAGATCAAATTTTTGGGATTGGTATGAAGTTGATGAAATTAAAGTTGTAATCATATATTAAAAAAAACAATGTTTGAAGTAAATCCCGGAATTAACAATCTGTGCAAGCACTTGCTTAAAGTCGTATTATTCGCCTAAATTTGGCCTTCAAATTCAGCAGTTAAAAGTTGTTCGGCATGAGGATTAGAGTCCCGGTGATATTCAATTTTAATTCTGCTGACCAGGGGCCGTAGCTCAGTTGGGAGAGCGCTGCGTTCGCAATGCAGAGGTCAGGAGTTCGATTCTCCTCGGCTCCACAAAATTTTATTTTAATGAATATTTTAAAAATTAAAACAAACTTGCAGCGCATTATGTATTCCTCAATAAAGCTGCAGGAATATATACCTTTATACAAGGCCGATATTTTCAAAATAGCCTTGGGCAGAATTAATAAATTATAGGTATTTTACGCATTGAAGAACAAGACATGGCAACACAAATTCCGATTTAAAACAACATTAAATTTGGTCGTGCTAAATGGGGAGGTAGCGGTGCCCTGTAACCTGCAATCCGCTATAGCAGGATTGAATGCCTGCGCCAGGCAGATAATGAGCTCTGTAATAATATTAAGTAGCGTTGAAGCTTCAATTTTTCGCAATAATTTTGCACCTAACCCCGTCAGGTCCGGAAGGGAGCAGCGGTAAGTGTTTAAAATTATGTGTCGGAGAACATCTGAAGTGGAGCAAACTGGTATTAAAACCGGAGCCACCAGATTTGTCAAACGCAGGTGCACGGCCATTAATTAAATTAGATGCTATAAATGACTTATCAGGTATTATCATTAAAATGGCGTCCTCAATCATTTGAGGACGTTATCGGCCAGGACCATGTAACCCGTACACTTGGCAATGCTTTCAAAAAAGACAGGGTAGCTCAGGCCTACCTGCTTACCGGCCCCCGGGGCGTAGGCAAAACAACCACGGCCCGGATAATCGCCAAAGCCCTTAATTGTATTCAGGCAAGTGCGGGTAATCCCTGCAATGAATGTAATGTATGTCAGGAAATTACTGACGGCAGGAATTTGGATGTTTTAGAAATCGATGGTGCTTCAAACCGCGGTATTGAAGAAATACGAAATCTGAGGGAACAAATAAAATATGCTCCCATGAATGGACCCTATAAAATATTTATTATAGACGAAGTTCATATGCTTACAAACCAGGCTTTCAATGCCTTATTAACTACGCTGGAAGAACCGCCTGCCCATGGGAAATTTATTTTAGCCACAACCGATATCCATAAAGTTCCGTCCACTATCATTTCCCGTTGTCAGCGCTTTGACTTCAACCGGATCACCGATCCTGTTATCAGCGCTCGCTTAAGCAAAATCATGCAGGCGGAAAAATTAATTATTGATGATGAATCACTGGCTGCCATTAGTCGAAAAGCAGAAGGGAGTATGCGTGATGCACTGAGTATTTTAGATCAGGTTATTGCTTTTGCCGGAGAGGAAATAAATTTTTCAGATGTTTCTACTGTAATTGGCCTTATTCCAGTAGATATTTATTTTGAATTTTCATTAGCTTTGGAAAAGAGGAATTCCGCAAAACTTTTAAAAGTGTTAAATAATATTAAATCAACGGGTTTTGCACTCGAAGACGTGGCTCAGGGTTTAAACCTGCATTTTAGAAATTTGTTGGTAGCCACCATAGAAAATAGTGCTGAAATTTTAGGAATGACAAAGGAACAATCAGGACAATATCTTGAAAGTTCCAAGGCTTGGACCAGAAAGGATTTACTGCGCTGTTCCAAGATTCTCAATGATCTTGAATTTTCTCTTAAAAAAGCAACTCAGCCAAATATTCTTTTCGATATGACTGCCTTAAAATTATTAGAGATGGACAGGGCCGTTTCCATAGAAAATCTATTAAACCGTGATGGATTTGAAAACCAAAGAAATAAAGCCGAGGAAATACCTGAAAATCCTCCTGTAAAAATAAATAAAAATCCCGTCCAGGAAATTAAAAAACTGGAAAAAATCACAGAATTAAGACTGGAAGAAACTACTCAGTTACCGCAGGAAAAGGTTAGGCCCGAAACCGAATTAAAATTAAACCGGAATTCAGAAGAAGCTTCAGGGGAAATTGAAACGAAAAAAAGGCTGGATGAAATTAAAAATGGCTGGACCGAATTGGTGGCAGCTGTTAATATAAAAAGACCTTCAATCGGAATGGTATTGGAACATAGCCGGCCGGAAAAATTAATCGGAAACCGCCTGACTGTCTTTGTTTTTGATTTACCAAAATTCAGTGTTCGAACATTGGAAAAAAATCAAATAATTATTGAAAATTTTTTAGAGGAAAAATTTGAGCTGAAATTAAAAATAATTGGAGAGTGGCAGCCGGGTGAAAATCCTCAGGATCAGAAGCTGGAAATTAAAACAGGCGGAAATTATGGAAATAAAGAGGATCCGGTTATTAACCGGATAATAGAACAATTTGATGGTGAAATATTAAGGTAGGAGTGCTTATGTTTAATAAAAGTAATATGGCTAAAATGCTGAAACAGGCCCAGGATGTTCAAAAAAAAATAGAAAATGTGCAAAGTGAACTGGAAGAAATGCATATAGAAGCAGAATCCGGCGGCGGAATGGTCAAAATAGTCGTTAATGGTAAAATGGAAGTCCTGGAACTTATTCTTGACAATGGAATACTTAATGAAGATAAAGATATGATCGAAGATCTTATCATTTCGGCCGTAAATAAAGCTTTAAATAAAGCACAGGAGGAGAGTCAACTTAGAATGAATTCCGTTACAGGAGGAATGCTGAGTGGAATGAAAATCCCTATCTAAATGAAATCTTACCCCGATAGCATTAAGCATCTTATTGAAGAATTTTCCCGGTTTCCCGGTATAGGGAAAAAAACAGCTCAGCGCCTGGTTTTCCATATATTGAAAGCGCCCGATGAATATGCAGTTCATTTTTCTGAAGCGCTGATGGATATGAAAATGAAGATTATAAACTGTTCTTTATGCGGCGGTATCACTGAACAGGATCCCTGTAACATTTGCAGCGATATTAAACGTGATGAAACTTTAATTTGTGTTGTAGAGGACAGCTCCAACGTATTTGCTCTTGAAAAAACAAATTCATTTAGGGGATTATACCATGTATTGGGAGGAATTTTATCGCCTTTGGAAGGTGTCGGACCGCAAGATCTGAACTTGAATTCCTTATTGGATAGAGTTAAGCCGCAGGGAGAAGTGGTCATTGCCACTAATCCAAGTATTGAAGGTGATGCAACCGCTTTATATATTTTAAAAATATTGAAAGATAAAAATATTAAAATTACACGCCTGGCCCGAGGTCTTCCTGTAGGGGGCGCTTTGGAATTCACGGATGAGGCGACACTTTTGCAGGCCTTGGAAGGACGTACAGCCCTATGATGACTATTCCCAATATTTTAACCTTCTCCAGAATTATTTTAACACCTTTTTTTATCTTTTCACTATTTGCAGATTTTCCATATTCCAAGATATGGGCTCTGGTTATATTTATGGTAGCCTCTATTACTGATGCTTATGACGGCTATTATGCTCGAAAATATAATATGGTTACAGCTTCGGGAAAATTCCTGGACCCACTGGCGGATAAAATTCTTGTTTCTTCCGCATTTATTTCATTTGCAGTATTAGGATTAATAGATTATTGGATGGTTGGTCTAATTATTTTTCGAGACCTTTTTGTAACTGGACTTAGAATTACCATGTCTGCCAAAGGATTTACGATGTTAACCAGTAATATTGCTAAAGCAAAAACTGGTACACAAATTACAATTATTATTACAACACTCTTATTTCTTGGTGCGAAAGGATTCCTGGAATTTTCCCTGCTAAAGGAAATTATCGGATTGTTGATTGAATACAGCGTAATATATTATTTAACAGGGGCGGTTGCTGTGTTTACTCTTTATACAGGCTTGACTTACGTATATGAAAACCGCAAGGTCATTGAAAAATTGTTCACCTGAGTTCTTATGAATCTCCTGCTGGCTGAATGGATAGGTACTTTTTTTAAAGTAGGTAAACTTCCTTTTTTCCCAGGAACCTGGGGCAGCCTGGCAGCTGCCTTGATTTGGTTCTTTATTTTCCCTTTATTTCCCTTTTATATACACCTTTTAATAATTGCCGTTGTTTTCTTTTTGGGAGTTACGGCCGCCAATCTGCTGGTGCAGGGTAAAACCGATCAGGACCCATCTGAAATTGTAATTGATGAAATCGCAGGGCAATGGATAGCATACCTGGGCCTTTCTTTTACTCTCAGCAATGCTGCCGCAGGATTTATTATTTTTCGTTTGATTGATATATTAAAACCACCCCTGGTCAGGGAACATGAAAAATGGCCCGGAGGCTGGGGTATTATGGCTGATGATGCGGCAGCAGGATTGTTAACATTTGCAATTTTGTATTCTTATAAACTTTTGACGTCGTGAAAATTGCTCTTATTACAATTGGCGCTGAATTATTGAATGGGACCAGAGCGGACACAAATGCGGCCTGGATAGGTCAGGCTGTAATTATTAGCGGAGGAAATCTTTGCTGGCATAGAACGGTACTAGATACTGAAAAAGATATAATTTCTGCCTTGGATGAAATTCCCGCTGCGGTGCAGACAGTTATTTTGACAGGGGGACTGGGGCCGACTCATGATGATATTACCGCTTCAGTTCTATATAAATATTTTGACACAGCGCCTGTATTCGATCAAAAATATTGGAACGAACTTAAGGAAAAATTTCATAAACGCGGCAAAACTATTCCGGAATCAAATAGAAATCAGGCAATGCGTCCCCAAAAAGGTAATTTAATCAATAATCCCCATGGTTCTGCACGGGGCCTCAATTTTATAAATGAGAATTATAGTCTGTTTTCTCTGCCGGGTGTCCCTTCAGAAATGAAAGAAATGATGAAGGCATCAGTACTGCCCTGGATCAAAAGCCGGTCTAAACAGGATGTATTTGTGGAAATTTTACGAACTGTGGGTATAATGGAATCTGCCCTTTACCAGAAATTGACTAGTTTATTGAATGAATATAAAGATGTTGAAGTTGCGTTTTTACCGCGCTTCACGGGTGTGGATTTACGTGCCGAAGCCTCTAATATTAAAAGAGGACAAAATTTTACTCTGGCGGCCAGGAATTTGATAGGAAAGTATTATTACGGCAGCGGAGAAATAGAGCTTGAAGCTGTGCTTGGAAAAATGTTGGTTGAGAAAAATCTTACAGTAGCAACAGCAGAATCCTGTACGGGAGGATTAATAGGAGACCGCTTAACAAATACACCGGGAAGCTCAGCTTATATGCAGGGTGGTATCATTGCTTATAATAACGAAGTAAAAATAAATTTGCTTAAGGTTCGTAAAAATACTTTAGAAAAATGGGGCGCAGTCAGTGAAAGGACTGCAGTCGAAATGGCCGCAGGAGTAAAAGATATTTTAAAGGCAGATATTGGAATCTCGGCCACTGGAATTGCAGGTCCCGGGGGTGGGTCCGTAGAAAAACCTGTGGGGCTCGTATATATTGGACTTGTGCATGGCCAGGTTAAAAAAGCTTTTAAGTTTCAATTCACCGCGAACCGGAAAATTAATAAAATGCTGTCCAGTCAGGCTGCTCTTAATTTAATAAGGATGCACGTCTTAAATGGGTGAAAGATTATTAAGAACCTTTGTATCCATTCCTTTACCCGCTGATGTTCTTAAAGTCATATCCCGCTTAAAATATTTAACTGAATCACCTGGTAGAATTAAATGGTCGAGACCCGGCCAGATTCATTTAACCCTAAAATATTTGGGTCATACACCCCCTGATTCCGTCCCCGAAATATTATCTGTATTAGAGCGCTGTTTAAAAAATGTGAATCCCTTTGAATTGAAATTAAAGGGTACTGGATGTTTCCCGGGATTAGAAAGACCAAGAATTCTCTGGCTGGGAGTTGGAGGGAGCCTGCATATACTTAAAAGTCTGGTTCATAATATAAATTCTGAATTAGAATCTCTAGGTTTTCCCCGGGAGCTGCATAATTATCACCCCCATATTTCTCTGGGGCGAATAAAATATCCTCAAAAAAATACTCCTGATATTTCTCGGTTTATAAGGGCGGAAATTGAGCCGATTCCCATTAAAGTAATTAAATTTCAATTTATGAGCAGTGAACTCTTTTCAAATGGTCCAGTTTATACTATTTTAGGAACCAGATTTTTATAGTAAAATATAGTTTAGGAGTAATTTTTATGCCCACAACAGATAATAAAACGAAAGCATTGGAATTGGCTATTGCCCAAGTGGATCGTCAATTTGGCAAAGGATCCATCATGAAATTGGGTGATAAACCATCTGTTTTCGGAGATAATGTGATTTCCACTGGCTGCCTGTCTCTGGATGTTGCCTTGGGGATTGGGGGAGTACCAAGAGGTAGAATTATCGAAATTTTTGGTCCTGAATCATCAGGGAAAACCACACTGGCTCTCCATATCGTAGCCGAAGGCCAGAAAAAAGGCGGATATGCAGCCTTTATTGATGCAGAACATGCTATGGATCCCCAATATGCTAAAAAATTGGGAGTGAACATAAAAGAATTACTTGTGTCTCAACCTGATAATGGTGAACAAGCACTGGAAATTACAGAAACTCTGGTTAGAAGCGGCGCTTTAGATCTGATAGTGATTGATTCAGTGGCTGCTTTGGTTCCCAAGGTAGAATTAGATGGAGAGATGGGCGATATCCAGGTCGGACTGCAGGCACGCCTCATGTCCAAAGCGCTCAGAAAACTTACCGGGACAGTCAGCCGTTCTAATACGTGCGTAATTTTCATTAATCAAATCAGAGAAAAAATTGGAGTTATGTTCGGGAATCCGGAAACCACTCCCGGAGGGCGGGCGCTTAAATTTTATACTTCCGTGCGCATGGAAATTCGCAGAATAACCACTCTGAAGGAAGGTACGGAATCCATAGGAAGCAGGGTACGGGTTAAAGTAGTTAAAAATAAAGTAGCTCCTCCTTTTAAACAGACTGAATTTGACCTTATGTATAATGAGGGTATATCTTATGAAGGTGATATTCTGGATTTGGCTGTGAAAGGAGAAATTATTCAGAAAATGGGATCCTGGTTTTCATATGGAGATGAAAAAATAGGGCAGGGACGTGAAAACGTTAAAGTGTATCTGAAAAGCAATGCGGATATAAATAAAAAAGTAATTAAACAGGTTAAGCAGTTTTTGGGTGTCGACGTTAAGTCAAAAGGAAATGGGAAATCTTAAAGTCCTTTCGGTCCAAATATCGAAACGAAAACCTGGACGCAGGATTGTAAAATGTAATGACGGAAGCGTCTTCAGAATTTCTGAGGACGCTTTTATTTTAAATCCCGTTTCGGAAGGGGATGAACTGAATGAGACGGACGTTAGGATACTTAAAGAATCCATTCAGAAACAGGAAGTATTGGAGTCTGCCTATTATTTATTAAATTATCGAATGAGAAGCGAGGCGGAACTGCAGAATCGATTACTGCAGAAAGGATTTGACCTGCCTGAGATTCAAAATGCAATCCAATCCTTAAAAAAAAATGGATATGTTAATGACCGGGAATTTGCTGCTGCTTTTGCACGAGAAAAAGTTAAGAATAAGCATATTGGTCTCAAAGCTCTCACCTATGAATTTTTACCCCACAAAATTGATTCCCAAATATTAGCCCTGGTATACAAGGAAATTTACAGGGAATTTCCTCCCCTGGAACTGATTGAATATCATCTTAGAAAATTAAGAAAATCAGGGCAAATCAAATTAGAACCGAAAGAAAAAAGCCGCATTATTAATACCTTAAAACGAAAAGGATTTGAATGGGAATTAATCCGGACTGTGATAGAACCCTGATCATTTTTATGCTGATATTCCCGCTTACCTTCCTTAATACTTCCTTAACATGAATTTAGATCAAATATTAAGCAGAATAGGCCGGGCTCCAAATAAACTAGAAGAATCATTTATTGAATCCATGTTCCTTTCCGCAAAATCTACATCATTATTTTTAAGGGAATTATCATACCTGGAATCAGATACAACCGTTAAAAATCATTCAATTCTACTCTGTTCTCAAACCAAAATCAATCCCAATGCCGCCCAAAAATTATTGGTAGAAGGTTATCGGCCTTCAATAAAACTAAAATTTTCTGCGGGTAATATTTTTCTGGGAAATAAATTCCTGACGGCCAGGCAGAACAAATTAGAACATGGTGACTATTTTATATTTATACCTAAAACAGGCGCTCATAATGTGTTTATTAATCAGTTGATTAAAAGTTCTCTGGATGAAAGAATTCTTGCACTGGATCCAAAAAGTTTGGGATATTATCTTATTAATACTGCTTTTGCAATGGGTGCAGGAATAAGATTATTTCTTAAAAAATCCACTGAAATTCAGGAATTACTTTTAAATAAAAAACGGGGATCCTTAATAATTATAAAGGCAGCTTTTGTTGATAGATTATTTAAAATGTCCGAGAAATTTTCCCTTGAGTTAATAAAAGTTGGTGAATTAACAAAAAGTAAAAATATTATAATTGAGCATGACCAAAATAGATTGCTGAATATACCACCGGGCCTTTTTGATCCATTGTTAACTTCGAATTCAAAATTTACAATTCCACCCGACATAAAAGAAATAACACCTGCGCCGGAATTATTGAATGATAAAAAAAATTATAACAATGATGTGCTCTTTTTGTTGAGATCTTTGAAAATAAATGAAAACAAAGCAGAGGTTCCGAACAAATCAAGTGCAGGCATGGGGGATTCCCTCTGGACCATAAAAAATAAAAATGGTATTTCGGGAATTTCAGTAAACGATAATTTTCATTTGAAATATAGCAATTTACAGACAAAATCCAGATCTTATTTAGCCAACGCAGCCAGAAAAATGGTATGTATCGGTATAAAACCTGATATCTGCAGTGTTATTATTCAATATAATCGGGAAAATAAAACTTCCAGACTTTTTTTAAAAGGTTTTAAAGAAATGGCGCAGGTGTTAAGGCTCCGGATTAGCAGTCCGACCTTTGCAGTAAATAAAAAAAGTACTGATGGAATCGCTGCTGCTGCCGGATTAAAAATTGGAGCAGATCTGCTTCCAAAAGGATTTCAAACAGCGGGTGATTTTATATCAATCCTCGGGAGTCACAGGGGAGAACTTGGAGGCGGACTCTATTTCCAAAAAATCCGTAAATCATCCGCAGGTGAGCGTCCAATTGTAGATCTGAATATGGAACCTAGAATTCAGGATGTTGTTTATACAGGAATTACGAGCGGATTAATTCAATCGGCAAAACCTGTCAGCGGGGGCGGGCTGGTAATAGCCCTGGCCCAGGTTTTGTCGGAAAGTAAAGATCCTTTAGGGGCTAGAGTATTTTTAGTGAGAAAATTGAGGAATGATGAGCTTTTATTCGGCGAAACTCAGGGCATGGTTTTATTATCAATCAAGGAAAACGATTTAATGGAATTTGAACGAGTTTGCATGGCCATGGGAGTGCCCACAACTACCATAGGACGAGTAACAGATACAAGCCTGTTTAATTTCAATGATATTGTTAATTTGACTGTGAAGGATATTAAATTGAATTCATGAAAGACAGCATTAACAATCCGGCAGGACATGAAATTTTGATAAAAAATATTTATTGTGTTGGGAGGAATTACGCTGATCATGCCATGGAATTGAAAAATTCAGTACCGGACAAACCATTTTTTTTCCAAAAATCACTGCCATCTTTTACAGAATCAAAAAAACTTACTTTACCGATGGGAAGAAATATCCACTACGAATTAGAAATTGTTGCTTTGATAGGGCGGTCAGGATTTGACTTAGGGATTGAAAATGCCTGGGACTACGTCTCCGGATTGGGCCTGGGTCTTGATTTAACCGATAGAGATCAACAGTCATCTTTTAAACAAAAAAGATTACCCTGGCTTCTGTCAAAATCTTTTTCCGGATCTGCCGTTGTGACCGGATTATTTAAACCTGATTTGAAAAAATGGTCTCGGGATTTCTGGCTGAAAATAAATGATTATGAAGTTCAGCGCAGCAGCCTTAAATATATGATTTTCTCAATCCCCGAATTAATAAGCAATCTGTCCGAAGCTATTCCGCTATTAGCCGGGGATTTATTATTTACCGGTACTCCCAAAGGAGTTGGTGTTCTTAAAGCGGGAGATAAGTGCCAGCTTGGTCTTGGTGAAAATATTATAGCTGAATATGACGTATCCTGAAAAATCTATATTTCCCCCGGTTTATTTAGAATCTATAAAAGACGTATTCAAATTTTGGGAGATAGAAAAAAAACGTTTTTTTGATTTATTCAGTATTCTGAGTGAACAGGAATTAAATAAAAAATGTGAAACAAGTACTTGCGGCCATTCATTCGGAGACCATATAACCTGTTTATTAATCTGGATGGAAGGATCGGTAAGATTTTTTAAAGCTTTAAAAGAAGGGCGTAATATTGATTTCCATGATCCAAAAATTCCCATGCTGACCTGGACCAATCAAAAAATTGAAGCATATAGAAATTGGGCTTACAATGACATCTGGGAGAAACTGGAAAAAATTGATTCACAACTTCAGGGTATTATAAAAGACCTTGATCAAGATTTAATATTTGAAGATAAAAACTCGGTCTGGACCTGGCTGGTATGGACCACATTCGGGCATTATGACGTCCATTCTACAGAGCTCGAATACCAGCGGGATAAGAAATTAATTACGGGGCTGGAAAAACAATGGTTTTATAGGTAGGAAGAAGTCAGAAATCAGATTTCAGAAACTAGGGGGGAGAACGATTGATTGTTGCAAGGTTAATTTTACCCGTCACCCGTCACTTTTTTCGTAACACGTAACTTTTTATAAATCGGGAATAATTTTCTTTAATTTATTTATTTCAACCTTCATCTCTCTGAGCATTTCCGGGTGTAAAGCAGAATTAGCAGCCAAAAGCTGTTTCTTGAAAATTGAGAATGGCAGACCATCCATGCCCGTGACTTTTCCTCCGGCTTCATTCACCAGTATAATCCCGGCAGCTGTGTCCCAAGGATGAAGATCCAGTTCCCAAAATCCGTCGTAAATGCCCCGGGCAACATAACAAAGGTCTAAAACAGCAGAACCTGTTCTATGAACTCCCCGTGTTTGAGCGGTGAATAATTTAAATAGTTTTAGATTTGTCTGCCACAGATCACCATGTTCATAACCAAATCCTGTAACCAGCAGACTTTGGCTCAACTTTCGATTCCGGGAAACTTTGATAGGAACATTATCTAAGAATGCGCCTTGATGGATTTGCGCAGAGTAAATCTTAAATTCGGGCAGTTCAATGCATACCCCTATTACGGGAATACCCTTTTTTAAGCAGGCAATTGAAACAGCGAAGGCCGGGAATCCATGTACAAAATTTGTGGTCCCGTCCAGAGGATCAATGACCCATAAAAAATCTGAATTTCCTGTTTTCTTCCCGCTTTCTTCTGCCAGCAATCCATGGTCCGGATAATTTTTTATTATTTGGGATATAATGATTTCCTCTGATCGACGGTCTGAATCGGTTACTAAGTCTGTACGGCCTTTGAAGTCCAGATTTTTGGGCTTATCCAGGGCAGACAAAATAGCAGCGGCAGATTTTTTTCCAGCTGCTAATGCCGTATTCAATAAATCAGCATACATGAAAATTAAAGGGAAATTTCAAACGGTGACCTAACGATAGGGAACATGCTCCTTTGAAAAATATTCTTTGGTCATTTTTTTCAATCCTGCGGATAATAAAATTATTGATAAAAGATTAGGAATGGTCATGAATCCCAGGGCCGCGTCACCAAAAGCCCAGATCGCTTCCAGACTTGCAATTCCGCCCACAAAAACAAAAAGTACAAATACCAGACGGTAATATTTGATTGATTTTGATCCAAATAGATATTCCGTCGATCTATCGCCATAGAAAGACCAGCTTATTGCAGTAGAAACGGCAAACAGCAGTACGGACAAAGTCACAATTTTATCCCCATAAGGAAATAACCATTCCAGACCCAGTTTAAATGCCTGTGAAGTGAGCAGACTGCTGTTCATTAAAGCACCGCTAAAAGTCGGATCTATGCGATTAATAAAAAATTCTGTATGGTGCCATGCTCCCGTTGTCAAAATCACTAGTCCGGTTAAAGTGCAAATCACAATAGTATCAATAAATGGTCCCAGCATGGCCACAGATCCTTCCCGGATTGGATATTTTGTTTTTGCTGTAGAGTGAGCTATCGCAGCACTTCCCTGACCGGCTTCATTGGAATAAAGTCCTCTTTTTACACCCCACAGCATGGTGTTCATAATTACTAAAAAGGCACCGCCGCCAACTCCGGCTATTTCTGCCGGCGGATTAAAAGCCATACTGAAAATTTTTCCGAAGGCTGCCGGAATAGAACTTAGGTTTGCTCCCAGAATTAAAAAGGCAGTCAAAACGTAAACCAGGGCCATAATGGGGGCTAGAAATCCGGTCACCCGTCCAATTCTTTTTATTCCTCCAATAATTACCATACCCACCAGTACGGCCAGGACTAAACCATTTATTACCTGTTGTACTGATAGGTCAAATCCGGTCCATAATTGATGTTTTATTGTTAAAAAATGGTTATTTCCGACGATTTGAAGTACTTCCGAATATATTTGATCCGAGACTGTAAAGGATTGAATTGCATTACCTGTAGCGAATGAACATATTATGGCAAAAGCTGCGAAAGCAACTGCCAGCCATCTCCATTTCCTTCCCAGGCCGTTTTCTATGGTATACATCGGCCCACCGGCGGTAAATCCCTGATCGTCGATTTCGCGATATTTTAAAGATAGTGAACATTCTGCATATTTTAAGGTTGTGCCGAAAAAAGCAGTGATCCACATCCAGAATATGGCTCCCGGCCCGCCATAATATATGGCTGTGGCTACTCCGGCTATATTTCCAATACCTACAGTTGCCGATAAAGCTGTTGTGAGCGCTCTAAAATGGTTTAAATCACCTTCATCTTTAGGATTGTCATATATTCCCCTAGTAACCCTGACTCCATGCCAAAAGTATCGAATTTGGGGCCATCCCAGACGAATGGTAATGAATACTCCGGTACCCACAAGGATGAAAACCATAATAGGTACTGCCCTTTCCCCGGGAAAACTCCAAACGGCATCGTAAAACTCCATTCCAAAAGCATATAATATAAACCCGATGATTGAAAATGCAATAATACCTGACTTAGTTCTGTTCATCCTTAATTATAATCCTAATTAATTGGCTGAAAGTTTACGGTAAGCAGTTCACAGTGGCAACAAGAAGAAGGTGGAATAAGTTTTTACTAGTCACCCGTCACGGAAAATCTACGCTTTTCCTGTCACCCGTCACATGAAAATTTCCTTAAAATTTTTATCATCACAGAAAAAATTCTCTGAATATTTTCCAAGTGTATATAAATTCTATTAGCTGTAATTGATTTTATTAATAATTAGTATATATTTTTCTGATTTTTAAGGAATTTTTGTGCATAGTGGATTATAAATCTTTTAAAAACCAGCCATTGGTTTATGTAAGTTTATTTTTTTCGGGCGGAATTCTGTTCAATCGATTTTTTCACCTGACATGGCTGTCCCTGACATTATTTTTATTTTCCGGAGTAATTCTTATACTGAATAAAAAAGACAGAATGTTTTTACCTTTTTTATTGAGCACGATATTTGGCGGGGGCTGGTTCTATAGTTCGACGGTTGATGATAAAATAAAAACACAGCTTCACGCGGCAACTTATTTTGAGGACCAGGAAATATATTTTAAAGGTGAAATTATAGAATTAGTAAAACAGAATGAAAATGTCAGAATAAATATTAAAAAAGCACTCATTAAGAATGATTCTACCGCCCTTAATTGCGGTATTTTTATCTATCTGACTTTGCCGTTCAAGGGCAAGGTAGGTGATTTTTTAGTCGGTCAGGGTAAATTTTTACTTATGAGGGAGAGTAGAAATCCGGGTGAAATGGATTGTCGCAAGTATTATAGCCGAAAAAATATTTTCGGCAGGATTTTTTTGGAAGATTCCAGTACTTATAAAATAATTCCGGCCAGAGACATTTCCTGGAATTCACTGATCAAGTCCACTGGTGACTGGATAGGAGCTCGCTTTAATAAATTGATAGGAACTAAATCAGGGCTGTTAATTTCACTTATTTTAGGAAATCGCTCAAGTCTGGATCTGGAAATAAGAAAAAATTTTAGAGATTCAGGAGTTATTCATGTATTGGCAGTTTCCGGATTGCACCTGGGTTATGTATTGTTGATACTGGTTAGTGTAATCAGAATATTTCCAATACCCTGGGGCTGGGACAAACTGGTGCTTATCGCAGGTCTTATATTTTATATTTTTTTAAGCGGCGCCAGGCCCAGCGTAATTCGAGCGGGTATTATGGCCGTGTTATATATAATGGCCCCTGTGCTAAATCGACGGGCCTGCATTTGGAATGTAGTCGGCATGGCGGCTTTTTGCATGCTGATGAATGATCCGGCAATAATAATTGATCCCGGTTTTCTGTTAAGCATTTCTGCCGTTATCTCGATTCTATTATTTTATGGAAGATTTAATGAATTATTACCGGAAAAATTTAAAGTGATTAACATTGAAAACCGCTTTTTAAAATTTTTCTGGATATTATTTTTAGTCTCCCTTTCTGCTCAATTGGGAACATTACCCCTGATTGCCTATTATTTTCACCGTATTCCATTGATAGGTCTGCTGGCAAATTTATTTGTAGTACCTTTAACAGGATTATTGGTGGCCACAGGATTTATGATTCTTTTTTTCGGCTGGATTCCCTTGCTGGGCACCCTGTTGGGAAAATCTGCGGCAGGTATCTCAGAAATAATTTTGGAACTGACGCGTTTATTTCCCAGGTTTTCTTTTGCCGTTATCCAAATCCCTCCTGCGGATATGGATTTTATTCCGTCCTTAATAATAATTATTTTAGGCGTTCTTTTAATAATACCAATTCAAAAGCGGAAAATTTTTCTGTTCGCCCTAATAATTGTGAACTTATGGATCTGGCGGACCGGTTTTAAAACCAGGACAATGGATGTAATATTTTTAGATGTAGGACAGGGAGATGCAGTTGTGATTAAGCTGCAAAGCGGTAAAACCATGCTGATTGACGCAGGCCGCAGAAACTTAAGTCAGGATTATGGAAAAAGGGTTGTATTACCAGCCCTGGAGTATTTAGGAATAAAACATTTAACCTGGGCCGTAATGACCCATCCCCATAATGACCATATTGGGGGTTTTATAACAATTGAAGAAGAAATGAAAGTTGATACGCTCTGGGATACATATTTAAATTATGATTCCTGGACCTATAAATTTATAATAGAAAAATTTTCAAAAAACGGCACTGTAATTTCAAGATTGTCCCGGGGAGAAATAAAAAAACTTGATGAATTCACTACTTTAATGGTATTAGCTCCTGATTCAATATTTGTGAATACGGACAAAAACGTTAATAATTCCAGTATAGTATTTAAAATTGTACATGGAGAAACAACAATTTTATTTACGGGAGACATGGAAAAAGTGGGGGATATACACCTCTCTAAATACGGAGATCATTTAAATGCAGAAATTTTAAAAGTGGCCCATCATGGCTCTATAACCAGCACTTCCCAACTTATTTTAGACAGAATTTCCCCGCAATTGGCCTTTGTATCCGTGGGTAAATCAAATAGATTCGGTCATCCTTCGAATCTGGTATTAAAGAGATTAAAAAAAGCAGGTGTAAAAATTCACAGATCAGATAAATCCGGGGCCTTGTGGATCAGGTCAAATGGAAAAAAATATTGGATTAAAGAATGGAAATAATTGCCGGTGTTGATGAAGCAGGCCGCGGACCACTGGCTGGTCCTGTAGTTGCCTGTGCTGTAATATTGCCTCCTGACCATAGTCTAAAAGGACTTAAAGATTCAAAAAAATTATCGGCCCGGAAAAGAGCCTTTCTGGTTCCCCGGATTATTGAAAATGCTGTAGCTGTGGCAACAGGAATTATATCGGCCCGTGAAATTGACAAAATAAATATTCTGGAAGCAACTCAAAAAGCCATGCGCCTGGCTCTTGGGAACCTGAAACCAGCCCCAGTTTCTGCTTTAATAGATGGTTTTCCTCTTCCGCACTGCAGTATTCCCAATCGGGGCATAATCAAAGGCGATACTAAAATAGAATCTATTATGGCCGCCTCCATAGTGGCCAAGCAAACTCGAGACAGAATTATGGAAATATACGATCTTATTTTTCCGGAATACGGCTTTATTAAACATAAAGGGTACGGAACTAAGGAACATATGCAGGCCTTAAAATTTTTTAAGGCTTGTCCGATCCACAGAAAATCTTTTAGACCCGTGGAAGCGAATTTCCCCAGTTTGACCTGGCTGGCAAAACAAAGCAGAATTGGAAAACTGGGAGAACAATTAACAGCCCTTAATTATTTAAAGAGAGGATATGAAATTAAAGCATTAAACCAAGTCTGCGGATTTAACGGAGAAATAGATATAATTGCCAAAAAAGAAGAAACTTTAGTATTTGTTGAAGTTAAATCAACTTATAAACCAGGATCTTTAGCACCCGAACTTAAAGTTAACAGAAATAAGCTGAAAAAACTCACCAATGCCATCCTTTTTTATACTTCAAATAATAAACATAAGGGAGATATTCGCCTGGATATGATGACAGTGGAATTCGGTCACGGCCGTCACGTATTTAAAAATTTCAAAGGATTATCGCTTGATCAGGTATGAATTTTAAAATTATTAATTTTTGGGAATGATAAACATCCTGGAAAAGAGTAAATTTCTCCCCTATGAATGCTAAAATGATAAAAGTTTTCCATGAAATTAAAACACTGGCTATTTTGATTTCGATAGTCCTGCTTTTGAAAGTAACCTTGTTTGAACTGTATATTGTACCTACCGGCAGCA
>JAZFSI010000041.1:0-6225 GCA_036446075.1 Fidelibacterota bacterium | reverse complement strand
CCTACGATTGGAAAATTAAAACCAAACAGAAATTTTCTGCCTATTTCAACCGCTCTTCGGGAGCGAACGATCGTGACGAAATTTATTTAACCTCGTCTAATTCAGGATATTCAGGAGAAATTGAGCCAGATCATCAAAAAATAAATTCCAGGCAATCCAGTGTAAATACAGATTTTCAAGCAGATTATATTCATCCGATTGGCAAAAGTTCGAAATTTGAGGCAGGGTACAGCGGCCGGAAACGATCCATAGAAAGTCTGTTTAATGCCTATGATTTTATAGAAACTCAACAGGAATATATTTTTAATGATACTATCAGCAACGATTTTGTTTACGATGAAGATATACATGCAATTTATATCCAGTATTCCGGAAAAAGCGGTATACTTGGTTATCAGGCCGGATTGCGCCTGGAAAATGTGAGTACCGTGAGTTTTTTAAAGAATACGGGTGAAAAATTCAAAAATCCCTATACCAGTTATTTTCCCAGCGCTACTTTAACGCTGGGATCTCTCGAGTCTCTGCAAATCCAATCCAGTTACAGCCGCCGTATCAGACGGCCCTCACACCGTCGTTTGAATCCCTTTATCCGGCAGTCTGATAAATTTAATATTCGCCAGGGAGAGCCTTTTTTGAAACCGGAGTATATAGATGCGGCAGAATTGAATTTTTCCAGGTACAAAAATAGAAGAACTTTTTCAATAGGTGTATATTATCGTCGTGTAACAGATAAAATAAGCCGCTATAAATATTTAAGAAATGACGGTATTTCTGTTTCGACTTATGCTAATTCAGATGAGCAGAGAACATTCGGAACAGAAATGATTATATCGGGCTCTTTAAACAAAGTTTTTAGATTAATGCTTAATGGGAATATTTATCAGGATGAAGTGAATGCCGCTAATGTTTTTGGAGAGGATTATGATCGAACAGCTACGGGTTATATGGCTAGAATTACAACAACCTGGATAGCAAGGCCGGGCACGGAAGTTATGTTTTCCGGGTTTTACCGCGGTCCCCGTGATATACCTATTGGTAAAATTGAATCCATGACATTTTCAAGTTTATCTGTAAAACAAAAATTTAGGGACGATAGACTTGCTGTTTCTCTAAGATTGAATGACGTATTCAATACCATGGGTTTCAAGTTTCATACTTTTGAGGAGAATTATTTTCAGGACAGCAGCCGCAAATGGGAAAGTCAGGTTTTAACTATGACAGTTGAATACAGGTTCGGGAAAATGGATGATCGCCGTTCAAGAAACCGCAATCAGAGAAATCGCGGGAACAATGACGACAACGATATGGGAGAAATGGAAATAGAATAGGAGGGGATTTCTCCAATTTAATTATTCTACCCGGTATAATCCCGGGTAAACCAAAACGGTTCCCGATAATATCGCCTTACGGGGCGGCCCACAATTGTAGTATATAACCAGCCCGCCAGCCAAATAGCCAGGATCGTGGGTAAAATAATATTAATGAGCAGGCTGAAAATAGCCAAAACAAATACAAGGGTAAACGGCATGAGTACGATTATGCTTATAAAAGGGTGGGACAACATGAATTTTTGAAGTTTTTCCATAATTTTCTCTTTTTATTTATATCCGGCAAATACCATGCATTTTAATCAAGACTGCCATTTTTTACCATATTTGTGAATATTTGTGTCGTTGTGGCAGAAAAGAAGAAGTCAGAGGGGAATAGGTGACGGGTAACAAGGAAAATTCTTATTAGAATTTTCCTGTGACAGGTGACGAGCGGGAAAAAGAAGATAAAAGATTAATTATCACAGAACTTGAGTTAGTGGTATGAAGTGGAGGCGACTCAAGTCCTGAGTATTAAGATAATTCTCTTAATCCTTCACGGAAAAATCTTTGATTTTTCTCCTCACTACTTACGGGGAAATTCTCTGAATTTTCCCTCCTTACGTAAAAAATTCAATGAATTTTTTACTCTCCCTGCTGTTCCTTAATATGTTGTTTGCTTGTTCTGTTCTTTTTGACGAAAATTATTAACTATGAATAATGAAAATATTCAACTATTGACCTCCAATTTGCGGGCGGCTGCGAATAAAAATATGGGGCAGCAAATGTCTGCATATATGAAAAATAATTTCCCTTTCCTGGGTATCAAATCTCCTCAACGCCGGGAAATAGTAGTTAAATGCTGGAAATTGATGGAAATAAAACGGGAATCCGATCTTCTCAGAGTGGTAGATAATTTATGGGAATTGCCCGAAAGAGAATTCCAATATGTGGGTTGCGATACTTTAAAAAAATATAAAAACTTATTAACTGCTGATGCAATTACTGGATTGGCTAAACTTATCAGGAGCAAATCCTGGTGGGATACGGTGGATTCAATTGCTGCTCACCCAGTCGGCCATGTAGTTCAATGTTACCCGGAAACCGTTTCAAAAGTGGATGCCTGGATTCATGACGAAAATATGTGGATTCGACGCACAGCTATACTGCATCAGCTCAGATTTAAAGAAAAAACAGATTCCGCGAAATTGTTTCGATATTGTGATTTATGTCTGGAAGAAAATGAATTTTTTATTAGAAAAGCAATCGGCTGGGCCCTGCGCCAATACAGTTATATTGAAATGGATTCCGTTTTAGAATATGTAGAATCGAGAAAATATCAGCTTTCAAATTTGAGCATTCGGGAAGCTTTAAAGGTTCATAAGCGCAGCCGGGAATAATGATAATAAAAAAGAAAATAAAAAAAACCCCGGAAAATCCGGGGCTTTTTTTAGAAGACCAACTAATCTATCATTACTTTTCTTAGCTATTTGATTTAAAGGTTCAGGTTGTAGCTTATTTTTATCATAAGAGTATTATCTACCTCACTTCCAAATAGAGTATTTAAATCTTTGGAGAAAGCGAAAGGTTTAAAGGATTCATAATCTGTAAAACCCTGAGACCAGACCAGATATAGAACCGAGCCGGTCATATATTCCCAGCGCAAAACCAGGTTTGATCTGAACTGCTTATAGTTATAGTCTGCATCTCCTTCGAATGAATATTCTTCAACGCCATCCATATTTCTATCAACAACATAGATTTCATCCTCATCATTCCAGGTTATGGATTCTCCCAGAGGTGAAAAGCGTTTGTCAAAATTTCTGGCTTTATTATCATCCAGTTCCAGATAATCAAAATATCTGCCGGTGGTCAAATACGGCTGGGCATAATACTGAATCGTCAATTCGTTATTTATGGTCCAGTCTGCTCTAAAAGTGATGTTAACAGTTGTGTTTTCCACGCCGGACCAGATGTATTGTGTTTCCCCAAATTCGTCTTCTGCTTCACCAACCCAGGCCCAGGTACCGTCAAACTTATTAAAACCTACTCTGGTGCTGAGCTGCAGATTCTGCCGGGCGCGCCAGGTTAGTGAAGGTGAAAGCCCGAATCCGTTTTCACCGTCGCCATTTTCAAAATAATTACCTGAAACTGCGAAAGAAAGATCTTTTCGACGATCCGTATTTAAATTAGCCCAGACATTTGTGCTGGTGGGGGTGCGCAAGGCGGGACCGCCGCGATTAAAACCAGGTGCCATTCCACCTGAATTCAGACCTATTCCTCCACCCATATTCCAGCTGTTATGAAGCGTGGACCAGGCGTTAACATTTCCACCGATACCCTTAGAAATGCCGGCAAAATCCCAGCCGCCCCATTGGTTGAAATTTATAGAATAATTGCGGAATAATCTGGTTTTATCCCATTGGCGGTATTGAATCCAGGTAAATTGAGAAATATCGTCCACACTGCGCAAATAACCCAGATCATTAATTTCGAATCCGGGACTGTAACCAATAACTCCGGCTGCACCCCTGATATTTCCCTCATTCTTCGAAAATACACCCTTTAATGAATAACCCGATAGTGATGTAGCCTGGGGATTGTAGTTGAGATGATCGGCGTCTGGTCTCTGGAAATAGCGGGCGGAACTCAGCTGTGTTTCCTGGATGGCTGTAGTATCGCCCAGTACATTGCTGTATCCGAGCGACCCTTCAAAGCTATATTTTCTATCCAGAAATTCGATACCAAGATCCAATCCGGCTGTATAGGCTTCGCTGTGCATATAGTCAATTCCAGTTCCATCCAGCCGGCGATTAACTGCCGTGAATATTCCGCCTACGGTTGTCTGCCCGTCGTTAAAATCCTGCTGAATCCTGGAAACCATATAATTGGTCAGGGGTTCAACAACGGAGTGATCTGTACTATTATCGTTATAATAAATGGTGCTTTGTTCTTCGGCCGTTACAGCATTTAGAAAACCAATTGTGAGACCACTGGTAGATTTACTGGTAATTTTTCCTGCTCCGAGAATCTTTGTTAAATCCGGGCTTTCTGTGGCAACATCTGTTTTATTATCATCATAGTTTGAAGATCCCTGCGGGGCTCTTCCTATGCGGCGGGAATAGAAAAGAGTGTTGGAACCCATTCCGCCGTCACCAAAACCCAGAGGGAATTGAAATATATTGGAACCCTCCATAAAAAAGGGTCTTTTTTCGGAAAAATAGGTTTCAAACTGGGTCAGGTTAAAATCCGCAGGATCAGATTCAACCTGCCCAAAATCAGGATTGAAAGTACCGGTAAAAGTCATTCCCCTGGGACTTGAATAACGAATTTCCGCACCGCCATTTCCCAAGATATTGTAATTATCGGCGTGCACGTCAGAGACTAAATTTTCTGAAATATTGGCCTGGCTGGCAACATAAGGATTAACAATAACCGGATTAACTGCATTAATATTTTTTAGGCCGTTTAAAGCGCCGTATCTGGAAACAAATCCCTGTTCGGAATTAGACCACCAGTTCCAAACCGATAATTCATTATCAAAGCGGGGCATTTCCCTGTATACCTGAATTCCCCATTCCATATCTGAGCTGGTTGTAAATCGTAATTCACTAAAAGGGATTCGCCATTCGGCTGTCCAGTTTTTTTCTCCAATATGAGCTTTACCATCCCAATTGGCATCCCAATCAGAATCCATATTGTTATCGTCATAACGTCGTACGTCGTGCAATACGCCGGCAGCGCTAATCCCGAATTCAAATGCTGTGCGGTTATCATTATAACTGTCCAGGGAGACATACAGCCAGTCTGACTCAGTATATTCGTCCCGGCGTGAAAGGATGGCGATTATTTTTTCCGGTTCAGGATCATAAGCCCGGGCACCTATATATAAATATTTATCATCATAAACAATTTTGAATTCAGTTTTAAATGTCGCCGGTTTACCTTCGTCAGGATTGCGCTGATGGAAACCGCCGAACCATTCGCCGGATTCCCAGACTTTTTCATCCAGGATTCCATCGTTAATCATAATAAGGCCGTTTAATTCTACGGCTGCAACCTGCTTATTATCAACTTTGGATATGGTTTCCAGGCCCGAATTGGCCATGAGCTGCGTTAAAAAAAATAAAATCGCCGGAATAATTTTGTGAAGTTTCATGATTATAATTCCTCTCTGAAAAATGAAAACATATGATACTAAGACAATTAAAATTGAAAAAGGTTGTCGTATAATTTGAAAATTATTTATTTTGCTGGAATTAACTTCCATAATTAGAAATAAACTTTTTAAAAAAAAAGTACGATCATAATAAAAAATGGAAAGGCTCGAATTTTCATTCCAATTATCTGTTTATCTGATTATTTTAGTTTTTTATGACAACCTTTTTCCTGTTTGATACTCTAATTGTTAATTCAATTATTTGGTAATGAATAAAACCCCCGTGGGAGGAAACATGAAAAATCACAAATTAATTTATGGATTGAGTTTAATATTCGCTCTATTCAGTCTCGCCCTGGCCTCTAATCCCTTAGAGAAATTCGAAAAAACTTATAAAACCGGTAAAACTGCAATTTTAGAGGTTTCAAATAGTTCCGGGGATGTATCAGTCAAAAGAGGCGGCAATGAAGTAATTGTTGTGGGTTTAATCAGGGCCGGCCATTCCTGGAAAATGTCTACTTCCAGAGCAGAGGAAGTTGCCAAATATGTCAAAGAGAACCTTCCAATTTCACATTCCGGGAATGAAGTAATTATTAATAAAATAGCGAGTGAGGACAGCAGGGTTGTATATATTGATTATGAGATTACAGTTCCACGCAACACACGAGTATCAATTTCCACAGGATCCGGAGATCTGGAAGTGGTTGCTGTTTCCGGACCGGCTGATTTATCGACAGGATCAGGAGATGTGTTTATTCA
>JAZFSI010000040.1:0-2296 GCA_036446075.1 Fidelibacterota bacterium | reverse complement strand
TAGAGATTATACAATTACCGGAGTTGTTCATGATCCTCCCCACAGTACTCACTTTAAATATGAATTACTGGACTCGCTTATTTCCTATCCGAATTCTGCTAATAATCCAATCTGGGTTCAAAATAATTTTTATACTTATTTAACTCTTGATAAAAACACATCCGTGGAACAGGTAGAAAATGAATTTCCCGGCATGGTAATGAAATATGCCGGTCCCCAGATTCAACAATTTATGGGTGTTTCTTTTGAAAAGTTAATGGAACAGGGAGCCTCTTACGGATTTTATCTGCAGCCTTTAAGAGATATTCATTTGAATTCTCAGCTCGAATTAGAATTAGAACCCGGTGGCAATATGGCCTACCTGAAAATATTCGCTGTTATTGCAATATTTATTCTGCTGATTGCCTGTATAAATTTTATGAATCTGGCCACAGCACGGTCTGCCAGGCGGGCTAGAGAAGTTGGAATAAGAAAAACACTGGGATCAACCAGAGGCATGCTCATGGGGCAGTTTTTAACAGAAGCAATTGTGATAAGTTTAATTTCATTTATAGCTGCTTTAGTGCTGGTTCAATTATTGCTCCCTTTTTATAATAATTTATTGGGCGTACAACTGCAATTAGACCTTTTTTCAAATCCAAATATTTTACTTTCAATTGCTGCGCTGGTTTTTCTGGTCGGCATGATATCAGGGAGTTATCCTGCTTTTTACCTGGCTTCTTTTGACCCGGTTAAAGTGCTTAAAGCATCCACACAATCCAGCAGCAGCCGATCATGGCTGCGCGGAGGATTAGTCATTTTCCAATTTGCAATATCAATCTCTCTGTTTACGGGATCTATTGTGGTGAACAATCAATTGGACTATATTCAGAATAGAGAACTCGGTTATAATAAAAATCACTTAGTGATTGTTGAAAAAACAGATGATATAGGCCAGGATATCGAAGCATTCAAGCAGGAACTTAAAAACGATTCCAGGATTGTAAGCGTCACTAACAGTAACAATTTGTTCGGTCATAATTTTGGTCAAAATGTCGTACAGATACAGGGTGAACCAGCTGAAAAAACCATATTACTGTCAATGGTTCAGACGGATCATTATTTTGCAGAAACCTATGGGCTTGAACTTGTAAAAGGTCGTTTTTATTCCTGGGACAGACCGGGAGATTCCACAAAAATTGTAATTAATGAGGCTGCCGCCAAACATCTTGGCTATGAAAATCCGATTGGGCATGCTTTTGATTTCGGCAATCCTGATAATCCTGTTTATTTTGAAATTATCGGTGTGGTGAAAGATTTTCATTTTGAATCCCTGCATAAAACGATCCGGCCCTTCATGTTTTCATTATTTGGGCCGGGCGGATTTGGACGCTATACTGCTGTCCGGATTAGCGACGAAGATATTTCCGCCACGCTAACTTTTATTGAAAACGTATGGAAAAAATATGCCCGGGATCAGGCCTTCGAATATGTATTTTTTGAAGACGATTTTAATCTTCAGTACAAGCTGGAAAACAACACTAAAAAAATATCAACAATTTTTTCCATTTTAGCTATCATGATCGCATCCTTAGGATTATTTGGATTGGCCTCTTTCAGCGCCGAGCAACGAACCAAAGAAATTGGAATCCGTAAAATTTTAGGAGCATCTGTAAAGAACATATATGTGCTTTTATCAAAAGATCTTCTCAAGCTGATTTTGATTGCCACAGTTATTTCGTGGCCCCTATCGACTTTAGTCTTAACGAGATGGCTGGAGGATTTTGCTTATAGAATAAATTACAGTCATTTGAATTTTCTGCTGGCTGGTATAATGGCGTTTACAATTGCCCTAATAACAATTACAAACCAGGCTCTGAAATCAGCCTATGCCAACCCCGTTAAAGCCTTGAAATATGAATAAAAATATACTTGAACAACCAAAAACCAGGTAATTAATTATGATAAAAAATTATTTTACTACAGCTGTAAGAAATATTCTTAAAAACAGGGTTTATTCTATCTTGAATATTACCGGCCTGGCCGTTGGTGTCATGTCATTTATCATGATCATGCTTTATGTTCGTTTTGAGCTTAGTTATGATAAATACAATTCTAATTCTACTTATATCTATCGGGTAGCAACGGCAGGGTCATTAAATGGAAACGATTTTACTATGGCTGTTTCACCGGCACCGGTGGGAGCAGCATTTGTTGAAGAAATTCCCGGAGTTATAAATTCTACCAGGACCAGAAATTTTGGTTTTCCTGTTATTCGTTATGAGGATAAGGTCTTTAGCGAAGAACGCTGGTTTGC
>JAZFSI010000039.1:0-3007 GCA_036446075.1 Fidelibacterota bacterium | reverse complement strand
TTGAAACAAGCCGGTGTTTCAGGGAATGAAGCTATTTTTATAGATGATCTTAAAATTAATATCCAAACAGCACAAATGACCGGAATGCACGGAATAGTTCATAAGGGAGGTGATTCTCTAATTAGAGAATTAAGCGGTCTTGGAATGGGGAAAATCTTTGATTTTTCGATGAATAGTGAATAGTGACGGAAAATCAACAAACTTAATCAATCTCAATCGGACTTGACCTCGAATCTTTAAGTCAGCTTCACTTCGGACCGCTAAATCAAGTTCTGGAATAATAGGATTTTTTCTCTATTCTGGTTTTTGATTTTCCTGTTACCAGTCACACGTCACCCGTGACAGGGAAATTCTTATAAGAAATTCACCATGTCACACTGGAAAATTCTAATAAGAATTTTCCTTGTCACTCGTCACATTTCCCCCTCTGACCTCTTTTCCTCACTCGTAACTTTCCCTACTGACTTCTTTCCCTTAAATAAGCGGTACGAATCGCACGGGTAGAGATTTTTGGATGGATAATTTTCCATCTTTATCACGAACATACAATTGCAAATGCTGGCTAAAAGCAAGCCTTCCTACGGGAAAAATCATGCGTCCATTTTTATCAAGTTGTTCGATCAGCGCTGCAGGAATTTTTTTAGCAGCGGCAGCGCCGATTATTCGTTGATATGGCGCCAGCTCCGGCCACCCCAGCTTTCCGCTGGACTTATAAACTTCTACATTACGATACCCCATTTTACGCAGGCGTTTTGCCGCAGAAGCAGCCAGTTCGGGGATAATTTCCAGGCTGATAACCTTTTTCACCAGGAGGGAAAGAATAGCCGTTTGATATCCGCTTCCGGTTCCAATTTCTAAAACCATGTCACTTTTCTTCATATCCAGCATTTCAAGCATAAAGGCTACGATATAGGGCTGGCTTATAGTCTGATTATACCCGATTGGCAAAGGGTGATCCTCATAAGCATGCTTCCTTTGAGATGCGGTTACAAATAAATGGCGGGGTACCTTTTCCATAGCTTCCAGAACCGGCAGATTATTAATGCCTCGTGATTTTAACTGATTAAAGATCATACTTTCTTGATCAAGCTTCATATTTTTCTTGTCAGTAATGTTAATATAAACCAACTTTCTTCTCTAATTTACCCTTACTCAATGAAAATTTTTAGATTAATAAGCTTAATCCTAATGGCAAGTACTCTTTTTTCACAGGAGATTGAGTATCTGGAAATCCCTCTAAGCGGTGAAGCTGGGGATAAATCATTAGAAATGTCAGGCCTGACCTGGTATGGAGATTCTCTGATACTAATGCCGCAAAACATAAACTGGAAATCCCCTGCTTTTTATTATCTTACTAAAAATGAAATATTAAAATGGATAAAGGGAGATAAAGAAAAGTCACTTTCGCCCAAACGGCTATCTTTAATTCTGCCGGATTTTAGGACAGTTATCCCGGGCTATCAGGGATTTGAGGCAATCTGTTTTATGGACAACCAGGCCGCAATTCTTATAGAGTCTAAATCAAAGCAGGGGATGGTGGGGTTTCTGGCCAAAGGATATATTACCGGGAAACCCCGAGAACTGGTAATTGATGCTCAATTGAGAACCATCAACCCTCCCGTGGAAATTAAAAATATGGCTTTTGAATCAATTCTGTATACAAACTCCAAAATAATGGCCTTTTTTGAGGCAAATGGAAGTGAGATTAACACTGGCCCCAAGGTTGAATTATTCAGCACCGAGTTAAAACCAATGGGATCTCGCCCCTTTCCATTTATCGAATATAGAATTACAGACGTAACGGCAGTTGATGACAGGGGCCGTTTTTGGGCGCTAAATTTTTTCTGGCCCGGGGAAAAGAAAATTCTAAATCCCGGCGCAGATATAATTGCTGAAAAATTTGGAATAGGTAATACTCATAAACTTTATAACCACGTGGAACGCTTAATTGAACTGCAGATAACCCCTACAGGAATCGTATTAACCGATACAGCGCCTGTCCAATTAAAGCTGGACCGGGAGGAATCCCATAACTGGGAAGGCCTCGCACGTTTAGATAATCTTGGTTTTATCCTGGTCACAGATGAATATCCAAGAACAATCCTGGCCTTCGTTCCTTTCTCGAGTCGTTAGGCGCACAGGAACTCTAATTATTAAATTATTCAGAATCCTGATTATTTTTCAATTGATTATTGGACTGTCGGCTTCCGGCAAGCCCTATGTATTACTCATTTCATTCGATGGTTTCAGGGCAGATTATCTGGAATGGTACTTTACGCCCAATTTTGACCGCCTTGCTTCAAAGGGAGTTAAAGCCCAGGGACTGAAACCAGTATTTGTAACCAAAACATTCCCCAATCATTATAGTATTGTTACGGGAATGTATATTGAAACACATGGTTTGATTGGTAATGACTTTTACGCCCGGGATTTAGATCTTCATTTTCGTCTGTCAGATCGATCCATGGTTGAAAATGGCCGGTTTTACGGCGGCGAACCAATTTGGGTTACTGCAGAGAATCAGGGTCTTAAAACTGCTGCATATTTCTGGGTAGGAAGTGAGGCTCCCGTTGGAGGCATTTTCCCATCAATTTGGAAGCCCTATGATGAATCCATACCTTTCCGGGCCAGGATAGATTCGATTGCCACCTGGTTTGAACTTCCCTCTGATCGCAGGCCGAACCTGGCCTTACTTTATTTTAATGAGCCGGACAATGTGGGCCATAATTATGGTCCAAAAGCTCCTGAAACCGAAGCCATGATCGAACAATTAGATGAAATTATGGGTACGATTATGGATAAAATGGAATTGCTGTCCATCTATGACAGCTTAAATATTATTGTTGTCGCTGACCATGGCATGGCGGAAGTTGATCCCGCTAAAATGATAAAACTTTATCGTTATTTCAATTTCAGCGGTTTAAAAATTGAGGGTACTAATCCCTATGTTTTCTTGTCCGGAGTTTCACCCCGGAGACTTAATAAAATATATAAAACATTAAGCCGG
>JAZFSI010000038.1:0-2182 GCA_036446075.1 Fidelibacterota bacterium | reverse complement strand
TCACAGAAAATATTCAAAGAATATTTTCTCGTCACTCGTCACATTTTCCCCCTCTGATTTCTGCCTGCCCCGCTGGGAGCGAAGCGACTATTGCGGGGATTTCTTCTTCCCTATGCAGAACTTTTCCATCATACTGCCAGCCTTTTAAGTTCTTCAGACCAGTCTCAATATTTATTTTTGTAAGCAGAGCCATTAATTTTTTAAACTTTGGAAAAATCCAATTTACGGAATGAAGATCTTATCCAGATCAGAGAAATAAATACGGCAATAATTGTTGAAATAATCATGGCATACCAGACCCATTGTATGGGTTTATCAAGAACAACTTTAAAATAGATCGCCAGGGGAGCAGAAACCAATAGAATTCTGATGGATGTAATAATCAACATGGGCAATCCCTGGCCCAGACCCTGGAGAATCCTTCCGACTGACATGCCGATAGAAATCAGAGGGTAAATCATGGAAATATAACGCAGATACATGCTGGCCAGATTCTGAATGGAAGGATCGGGTGAAAACCCCCTGACCAGCGTCGGTGCGAAAATAAACAGGAGAATTGACAAAACGGTTGTAATTAAAAAAGAGCGGGTTAAACCATATTTTACTATAAACTTCAATTTTTGCTCTTCCTGCGCTCCATAGAACATGCCGACTAAAGTGGTTAAAGAAGCTGCAATAGCCATTATGGGCAGGAATACAACCATATCCATTCTGCCGCCAATCTGGTAGGCTGCCACAGCATTTGTTGAATAACTGACTAGAATACGATTAAAGACCAATTGTCCAAAAGCCATGATAATCATGGACATTGATGCCGGCAGACCCACTTTGATAATATCTAAAATAATAAATTTTGAAAAACTGAAATCCTTGAGCCTGAATCGAACATAAGCATGTTCTTTTACAAAAAGCATATATACAAAAATAATAAATACGACGGCCTGGCTGATAATAGTTGCAATGGCAGCGCCTACCACGCCATAATGAAATGTAAAAATAAAGAGAGGGTCAAGAATAATATTTATAATTGTTCCCAAACCGGCAATTATCATGGGCAGCTTCATATCTCCTTCACCGGAAAGAATTGACCTGAAAAAAGTTGAAGCAATCATAAAGGGCAGACCAATGATAATAATCTTTAAATACCCCCAGCTCAAAGGTAAAACAGGATCAACGGCCCCCATCAGCATTAATAGAGGTTTACCGTATACAAAGCCCAATATTACGAGAAGCACACTTATAAAAATACTGAAAGCCAGGGCATGCTCTGCTGTATTATCGGCATTGATCTTATCTTTTGCTCCCATAAAACGAGCAATGGCAGCTGTCACACCGCTGCCGATACCGAAAGTAAGTCCCATAACCAGAAAAAACAGGGGCATATTAAAAGCAACTGCAGCGATGGCATCCCCCCCCAGACGTCCAATAAAAATCATATCCACAACTGTATATAAAGTTTGAATGCCCATTCCGGCCATAATCGGTATAGCCAGGGTCCACAATCCTTTCGAAGGATTATCTAAAAAGGACTGGAGACGGGGATTTTCTGAGTTGTCCATAATTATAAGCGCCGAATTTAAACCTTTAAAACAATAGGTTTATTTAATAATTCAGATAAATTTGCTGGGTTCACGACCCGCTATTCAAACACCTCAGGAAAATCCCGAACCTGGATTACAGGCTGGAAAGGAATGTCCCCCGGAATCACTGCCGCCGGTCCTGATCGCCGGGGCGGAAAGTAAACGTTCCGCATTTTTATGGTTACATTCCGGACATATAATTTCTTTATCTGCATCGCAGCACGAAAAAACAAGTTCCTCAAATTTGTGCCCGCAGTTTTTACATCTATAATCGTACATCGGCATAATATTTTCCTCAATAAAAAATCTTTAAACTATTATAACGAAAGTCAGCGGGAAAATTCCTTAACTCATTCGTAACCGCAATTTCTTTGAAATTTTTCCTAAGACTAAAGGTTTAATTTCCATTCAGACAAGTAATTTGTCATGGGCATGCTTAATCAAAAAGTCATACAGCGTCCACAGCCTGCCTTAATAGACTATTTACTTTTTCTGCTACTTCTTCTAATCCGGCCATTTTTGAAACTCCCAGCATTTTCTGGGCGTCTATTGCTGACAGAGTTGTGGTACCATTTTCATTTTCCCATAATACAACATTACAG
>JAZFSI010000037.1:0-8425 GCA_036446075.1 Fidelibacterota bacterium | reverse complement strand
GGGGGGAAAGAGAAATCAGAAGCCAGAAATCAGAGGAAAGTTACGAGTTACTTGTGACGAGTGACGAGTGAAAATAGAAGAAGAAGGCAATTGGCCCCGCCTCTGTCGCTACGCTGCTACGCTCCTTACAGGGCAGGCAGAAAGGGGAAAAATCTTTTATTATTCCATTCCTTTAATTATTCATGCCAATGGTATATTCAAAATATGCATCCCGGATATAAACGAGTTTTTTTCCTGCTGCTGACTCTGCAGGCCTGCGCCCCGGTTCCGAAAGTGATAGAATTCTACGACAATCAACAGGAAAAAACTGTAGATATGGTTAGTAAATCCGGAGTACAGGAAAGGATTGAATATTACAGAAACGGCAAAATAAAAAATATCTACGCCATATCGGGAAAAAATAGAAATGGTAAATATTCGGGATTCCACGAAAATGGGAATTTGGCCGTATCAGGAAAGTACAAATCTGGTTATCGACACGGGAAATGGATCTGGTCTTCAACCACAGGACTAAAGGACAGCCTCCGATCATATGAAAATGGACGCCTGAACGGTGATTGGCAAAACTATTCAAACGGAAAAATAATCTTAAGCCGTTTATATAAAAACGGGCGGATGAATGGAAAGTATAGAGAATATTATGCTGACGGTTTATTAAAAACTAAAGGATCATACCGCCGGGACTTGCCGGAAAATGAATGGATATGGCGGAGCGAACAGGGTCAAAAACAAAGATTAATTAATTTTTCCAAAGGTCGGAAAACCGGAAAAGTGAAAATCTGGAACAAGGAGGGGGGGGAAGTTCTGCAGGGCAGGTTTATCGAGGATGAAAGGGAAGGAATCTGGAAATGGTTCAACTCAAGCGGCGGATTGGATTCCATGGTGACTTATTCCCGGGGTATACCCCACGGCAGTTTTAAAACCTGGCACAATAATAATCAGATGGCAGCCAGAGGGGAATTTAAGAGGGGGGTGGAACAGGGCCAATGGAAATGGTGGTCCCAAAATGGTATCCTGGATTCCTTAAAAACTTTTAATAATGGCCTTCTGGACGGATTATTTCAAATATATTACCGAAACGGACAGCTGGCGCTTTCCCAGATTTATTCCGATTCAATTCTACAGGGTATTTCTGAATCCTATTTTTCTTCGGGTTTGCTTAATTCAAAAACTTCTTATTTATCCGGCCGGAAAGATGGACCATTCGAAATTTGGACGGCAGCCGGTAAAATGGAAGAAATTGGAAGTTACGAGACGGGAAGAGCCGAGGGGGAGCTTAAAAGATGGTATTCAACAGGAATCCCCTCTTCAACGGCCAATTATAATAAAGGCAGCCTGCACGGCCTTATGCGCATATTCAGCCCTTCCAACGTAATTAAAAAAGAAATCTATTATCAATATGGATTAGAGTTTATTCAAGTTCAGTATCATGACAATCGGCGTTTAAAATCCATTTCCATTATTATGAAAAATCAAATCGTTTATAAACAGGAATGGAATGAATTAGGATTAGAGATCACCCAAGATATTTATATTGCAGGTACACATAGAAAAACAGAATTATATCTTTCCGGCAATACACGTTATGAATGTTTATTTAAAGGTCTTGAAAAGCACGGAATGGAAAGATGGATGTTTGAGAATCGTACACCGGAAAAATTGAATTTATATTATGAAGGAAAATTATTGTTGACCAGAGTTTGGACTGCAGAAAATGATGTTTCTGAGGATCAGGTATTTCCCTATTAAGTTAATAGTTAGTAGTTGGTAGTTGGATAGTTTGTAGAAGGATTCTTTTACTCGTAACTCTTCCCCATGTCACTCGGGAAAAATTCTCCGAATTTTTTCCTGTTGAATGAAATCTCATTAGCGTATTAAAATTTTATTTTACTTAACTTACACCCATGAAAAATGAAATTATGAAATATATATCCACCTGGGGACCGCCTTTGGTGACAATTATCCTGGGTATTACCATTGGCTGGATATTTAAGCGCTTTATTTACCGCCGCTTGAAAAAAATCACCGAAAAAACCACCTGGAAATTTGATGATTTAATTTTTGATGCTATCCAGCCCCAAATTGTACTGTGGTTCTTTTTAATTTCACTGTATATAGCTGCCCAGGGCATGTCCCTGGCGAGTCCATATAATCAATATTTGGGAAGTATTGTAAAAGCCCTGTTAATTTTGTCTATAACACTGGCCATGTCCAAAATATCCGTTGGTTTTCTTGAATTATGGGCCGAACGGGAGGGAACTAATTTACCTTCCACGACCATATTTGTAAATCTGGCCCGGATAATTATAATAACCATTGGTATATTAATTATTCTACAATCCATGAATATTTCCATTACGCCTTTTCTTACAGCTATGGGTGTAGGCGGATTGGCCATTTCTCTGGCCCTTAAGGATACGTTATCCGATTTTTTTGCGGGACTGCATATATTGCTGTCTCAAAAAGTGAAACCCGGTGATTTTGTAGAATTGGATAGCGGTGAAATGGGATATGTGCAGAACATTACCTGGCGCCATACCACATTAATGGAGCGCACCAATAATATAATCACAATCCCTAATGCGAAACTTTCAGCTGCTGTACTTAAGAATTATGACCAAGGAGATCCCAGTTTTTCCGTAAGAGTAGAAGTGGGTGTTGCTTATGACAGCAAACTTCCGCATGTATTGAAAGTAACCCAGGAGATAGCAGATAGCGTTGTGGCCGATCTGCCCGAAGCAAATGAAAAGAATCCCGCCATGGTTCGATTCTTCAAATTTGACGATTCGAGCATTAATTTAAAGGTATATTTCAGAGGCAAAAAATATGGTGATCAGCACCCGATAATTGATGAATTCATAAGACGTCTGCATGTGCGTTACGCCCAGGAAGGAATTGAAATTCCCTTTCCCATCCGTACTCTGCACCATAAAAATCAGATTAAGTGAAAACCTGGATAATTTTGGGTGCGGTTCTGGCGGCTCTGGCTGTTGGATTGGGAGCATTCGGAGCCCATTTTTTAAAAGCTAAATTATCACCTGCGGACCTGCTGATTTTTGAAACCGGTGTAAAATACCATATGTACCATGCTCTGGGTTTAATACTATTGGGTATATTGGGCCTGCATTATGGATTAAACATGGTTAATGTATCTGCTGTCTTGATTTTTGCCGGAATCATTTTATTCTCAGGCAGTTTATACCTGATGGTATTTACCGGTATACGCTGGATGGGAATTATTACTCCTTTGGGAGGATTATGTTTTATTAGCGGCTGGATTATTCTGGTCTTAAAACTATTAAGAACCTGAATATTTTGATTTTCTTTAATTCAAAATGCCTGCGCCCATGACAGGATTTATTTTTCTTTCCGCCCCAGGGTAAGAGTTTATTAATGCGTTTAAAAATAAAAACATTTTCTGCCGAAATTCATAAAATGTATAAAAACCATGGACATTTTCATGATGGAGACGCAGGGCTGGATTTATTTATAGCGAGAGAACAGGTCATATTGGCCGGTGAGTCAGCTTTAATTCATTTAAAGATCGCCTGTGAAAGCCTGGATGGCCAGCCTTTTTTATTACTGCCGCGTTCGAGCATATCCAAAACACCTTTAAGATTATCCAATTCTATTGGATTGATAGACGGCGGCTACAGGGGCGAGATTATAGCCGCTGTTGATAATATCAAAACTTATGATTATACTGTTAACAAAGGGCAGAGATTGTTCCAGCTCGTGGGGATGGACGGTTCCCCCGTTCATTATGAAATTGTAGATACATTATCTGAAACCAGCCGGGGCCGGGGAGGATTCGGATCAACTGGAAAATGATTAATCAGGTTAATAATTTTAATCAATATTTGAAAAAAATTATCAAAAGTATCTAATGTCGTGTTAAGCCTGTATTAGCGCAACCAAGTCTTGCCCTTATAGCTGCAATGCGTTTGAAAATTTTAACTTAAGCCCAAGGCTATTCTGAAAATTTTCGTCTTGTTAACAGGCTAAAATTCCTGCGACTTTTCGCACACAACAAACTTAACACGACACTAATTACCTTTATAGATTCTTTTAATTAGCACTCTCGCCAATTGAGTGCCAATTTTATTTGCCTAAAATAAAATTTATCAGTTAAATTCTCAGCTGCATTTTAGCAGATAATATATTATAATAATAGAAAATGGAGAAAAGACAATGAGTCTAAACATCAAACCGTTGGCAGACCGGGTAGTGGTTGAAGCTGCAGCAGCAGATGAAGTATCATCTGGCGGCATCATACTTCCCGATACTGCTCAAGAAAAACCCCAACAGGGTAAAGTTGTAGCTGTTGGTCCAGGTAAAAGCAGCGATGCTGGTACCATAATTACCCCCACAGTCAAAGTCGGAGACAAGGTCCTTTATGGAAAATATTCCGGGACAGACGTCACTTTTGAAGGTTCAGAATATATGATAATGCGCGAAAGCGACATTCTCGCTATCCTATAAAGGAGGATTGTTATGGCTAAAGAAATTGCTTACAGTATTGAAGCAAGAACTGCTATCAAAGCTGGTGTAGATAAATTGGCAAACGCCGTTAAGATCACCTTAGGTCCCAAGGGCCGTAATGTGGTAATTGAAAAGAAATTTGGTTCACCTACCATAACCAAAGATGGTGTAACGGTAGCAAAGGAAATAGAACTTGCTAATAAATTAGAAAACGTGGGCGCCCAGATGCTTAAAGAAGTAGCTTCCAAAACATCTGATATTGCGGGAGATGGAACTACCACAGCTACAGTTCTGGCACAGTCCTTGATCCAGGAAGGGTAAAAAAATGTAACTGCCGGAGCAAACCCCATGTCCATTAAACGCGGCATTGATGCTGCTTCCGCGGCTGTTGTTGAAGAACTGAAAAAACAGAGTAAAGCATTACCTGATTCAACTCAGATTGCTAATGTTGCCTCTATCTCGGCCAATAACGACATAGAAATTGGTGATAAAATTGCCGAGGCCATGGATAAGGTTGGTAAAGACGGAGTTATTACTGTTGAAGAAAGTAAAACCGCTGAAACATTCTTAGAGACCGTGGAAGGGATGCAGTTTGACAGGGGATATCTTTCTCCCTATTTTGTGACCAACTCAGAAAATATGGAGGCCGAATTAGAAGACCCCTATATTTTAATCCATGATAAAAAAATCAGCAATATGAAGGATCTTTTACCGCTCCTTGAAAAAGTTGTACAGACCGGTAAAACAATTACGATAATTGCTGAAGATATCGAAGGTGAAGCGCTGGCAACCCTGGTAGTTAATAAATTGCGCGGCACTTTTAAAGTTCTGGCTGTGAAGGCACCAGGATTTGGAGATCGGCGTAAATCAATGCTGGAAGATATTGCAGTTCTTACGGGCGGTACCGTGATTTCTGAAGAACAGGGTTATAAACTTGAAAATGCAACCCTGGAATATCTCGGCACCTGCAAACGGATTGTCTCGGACAAGGATGATACAACCATCGTAGGCGGTGGCGGCTCCGCTGATGCAATCAAGGCCAGAATCAATGAAATCAAAGTTCAGATAGACAAAACATCTTCTGATTATGATAAAGAAAAACTGCAGGAACGCCTGGCTAAACTTTCCGGCGGAGTAGCGGTTATAAACGTTGGCGCTGCCACAGAAGTTGAGATGAAAGAAAAGAAAGCCCGTGTTGAAGATGCACTGCATGCAACCCGTGCAGCCGTTGAAGAAGGCATTATCCCCGGTGGCGGTGTGGCCCTTTTAAGAGCCAGTGAAAAACTGAATAATCTGAAATTAAGCAAAGAACAAACTGTTGGTGTGGAAATAATGCGCAAAGCATTAGAGGCGCCGATTAGACAGATTTGCAGCAATGCCGGTGTAGAACCTTCCATCATCGTGCAGAAAGTGCGCGAGGGAAAAGGCGATTTTGGATTTGATGCACGGAAAGAAGAGTACGTAAATCTATTCGAAGCAGGAATTATAGATCCTACAAAAGTTGCCCGGGTAGCTGTTCAAAATGCTGCTTCTATTTCAGGCATGGTTCTGACTACTGAAGCTGCTGTAACAGAAATACCTGAGGATGATAAAATGCCTCCAATGCCCCCTGGCGGCGGTGATATGGGCGGAATGGGCGGAATGGGCGGAATGTACTAAACTGAATTGTTCAGGCTAGAAGTACAACTCATTTGACTCAAAAAAGGCTTCTCCCTAATGGGGGAGGCCTTTTTTTTCATCAGAAATGAACGGAGAAGGAATCAGAAATCCCCGCATCTGTCGCTACACCCCAAGCGGGGCAGGCAGAGATCAGACGGGAAAGAGATCTTTATCGATTTTATTTATTCCACTTATTGACAGTAGAACGCAGAGTCAGGTAAATTAACGGTCTTATGGGTGTAATTAGAATGAAAAACATGGTATTTTATGGATACCACGGTGTCAGTGATTCGGAAAAAAACCTGGGCGGGAAATTCGAAATCGATCTTGACCTGGATCTGGATTTAAAAAAAGCGTGCCTTACGGATAATTTAGAAGATACTGTTAACTATGAATCAATATACAAAACAGTGGACTCCTGCATAAATCAAAAAAAATTCTATTTAATTGAAGCCCTGGCAAGTTCAATTGCCGAGAGGATATTTAATAAATATGCTGTTGAAAAATTAACCATCAGAGTCAGAAAGCCCCATGCACCTGTAAAAGGTGTACTTGATACGGTTGAAGTAGAAATCCAGCGCGATAAAACTGATTATGTCTGAGCAGGTTTTTCTGGGGTTGGGCTCCAATATCGGCGATAAGGAAACAAATCTTTTTTCTGCCATAGCGGCCCTGGACCTACGGGAGGATTGTTCGGTAATTAAAACAGCATCTATTTATGAAACGGCTCCTCTTTATAAAATAGACCAGCCCATTTTTCTAAATACCGTCATAGAAATTACAACAAGTTTAATTCCGGAGGATTTATTACTGGAGTGCCAGAAAATCGAAGTAATGCTGGGCCGTCCAAAGGATCATAAGAAGAATTTACCCAGAGTGATTGATATTGATATTTTATGTTTTAAAACTATACTTGTTAAACTGCCAAACCTTGAGATACCCCACATTGATCTTCGTAATAGAAGATTCGTATTGCTTCCATTTTCTGAAATAGCGCCGGATTATATTGTGTCCGGTTACCGAAAAACCGTACGCGATTTGTTAAAAATATGTCCCGATCAATCACTGGTTAAAATTCATAATTTGGAAAAATCCGCATGAGAAATCTATATTATGTTGCCATTGAAGGTTCCATTGGAGTTGGTAAAACCAGCCTGGCTAAACTTCTTAGTGAAAAACTCAGCGCCCGTCTGGTTTTGGAAACATTTCAGGATAATCCCTTTTTGGCCGATTTTTATGAAGAACCGGATAGATTTGCGTTTCAAACACAATTATGGTTTTTATTACAGCGCTATCAGCAGCAGCAGGAATTGAGGCAAGTTGACATGTTTCATTCACTTCTGGTTTCCGATTATATGTTCGTAAAAGACCGCTTATTTGCCTCTTTGAATTTAAAGGAAAAAGAAATGTCCTTGTATGACTCAGTGGCTAATATGATGGAAAAAAACGTACTTCATCCTGATCTTGTTATATTTCTCCAGGCAGATACGGATACTTTGATGAATAATATTAAACGGCGCGGCAGAGATTATGAAAAAAATATTTCCTGGGATTATATTGATTCCCTGAATCAGGTTTATAATGAATATTTTTTTCGTTATCAGGATACACCTCTGGTAATTATAAACACAAATAATATTGATTTTGTTCATAGTGAGCAGGATTTGGAAGAAGTTATTAATTACATCAGACAGCCGGTAGTCGGTACCAAATTTTTCAATCCTGCCCGTGGAGTTTAAAGCTTGTTTAAACTAATAATATTCGGCACTCTGTTTTATTTTATTTGGAAACTTATTCGATTTTCTAAATTTTTAGCCAACCAAGGGGTTTCCAAAAAGTCTAAAGAAAAAGATCCTTATAAAAAATTTGATATAAAGGATGCAGACTTCGAAGATATTGATGAAAAAAAGAACGATTGAGATGAAAGCAGTTTTAATTAACAGGAATGGCGGCCCGGATATAGTAAACTGGCAGACTGTTCAAACACCGGAACCTGGTCCGAATCAAGCCCTGGTAAAGATTAAAGCCGCGGCCATGAACCATTTGGATTTATGGGTTCGAAACGGATTCCCGGGTCTTAGATTACCCATAATTTTAGGCAGCGACGGTGCCGGAGAAATTGAAAGTCTGGGTTCAGGTGTAAAGAAATTTTCGATTGGTGATAATGTAGTTATTCAGCCCCTGACCTATTGCGGGAAATGCAGTTTTTGTCTTGCAGGCTGTGAAAACTTTTGTGATAAATGGGGCATATTGGGGGAAAATTCCAATGGAACCCAGTGCGAAC
>JAZFSI010000036.1:0-6507 GCA_036446075.1 Fidelibacterota bacterium | reverse complement strand
CCCGGGACTCCTCACGGCTCGGTCCCGCCCATCTTGCAGATCAGTTTCCACTCCGCGGCGCGCAGCGGCAGCACCGAAAGCCGCGACTGCCGCGACTGGCGCACCAGGGCGATTTCGGCCAAGCGCGGCTCGGCCTTGATCTGGGCCAGGGTGACCGGCTCGTTAAACGGCGCGAGCGCCTTCACGTCGACCATGCCGAAACGCCCCTTCGCGTCGGTCGGGTCGGGGTAGTACTCCTTGACCACCTCGACGATGCCGACTACCTGCTTCTCGTTGACCGAGTGGTAGAAGAAGGCGCGGTCGCCCAGCTTCATGGCCTTCATGTTGTTCGACGCCTGATAGTTGCGCACGCCGTCCCAGTAGTCGCGCTTCTCGGCGACCAGATCGTCCCAGGAATACTCGTTGGGCTCGGATTTCATCAGCCAATACGCCATGGCGGTCAGGGCTAGGCCGTTTCGTCGGGATTGCCAATGGACCACCGCCAGGGCTCCATTCTGCTTTTCTTTAAGAAAATTTATTATCTGAGACTTATTATCAGGCATAACTGCCACAGTTATTTCAGAGGGAATGAAATCTGTATCCAGATAGAATTGCGTAAGCACCGATTCAAAAATTGAGCTTTGTTTATCATCCAATTTTTGGAGGTAAATTTTTTCTCTGCTGAATATCCTGCCGCTGCGGATACGAACCACAACCATAATTCCCAACTTATCCTGTTGAGCCAAGGCAAAAACGTCTCTATCCTGAAAGTCTGCTGCAATTTTTCGCTGTTTTTCACGGAAATTGATTATGGCCTTCAATTGATCTCTATACATGACAGCGTCTTCAAAGCGGAGTTCATTAGAGGCCAATTCCATCTCTTTTTTTATAAATATCTCAGTTTCCCTGGTTTTTCCCAAAAGAAATAATTTTACTCTATTTATCATTTTTCCATAATATTCTCTTGATACCAGACCCTCGCAGGGCCCCTCGCACTTTTTGATGTGATAATCCAGGCATAGTTTTACCTTCTTTTTGGCGATTATATCTCTATCCAAAAAAAAGTCACAGCTGCGTACAGGGAAAATTTTATGGACGGCTTTCAAAGATTGTCTTAATAAATGAATATTTGTATAAGGTCCAAAATATTTTGATCCATCCTTAATAATATTTCTGGTTATAAAAATGCGGGGGTAAGGTTCATTTGTGATGCGTATGTAAGGAAAAGTTTTATCATCTTTCAGACTGATGTTGTAATGCGGTTTATGTTTTTTTATGAGATTCGCTTCTGTGAGTAAGGCTTCCACTTCCGTCCGCACCACCAGCCATTCCAAGTCTTTTATGCGCGCAATCATGCTCTGATTTTTGGCAGTCTGATATTTGTTTTTCTGAAAGTAAGAGCGCACTCTGTTGCGCAGGTTTTTAGCCTTGCCGATATAAAGAATCTCATTCTTAATATCTTTAAAAAAATATACGCCCGGTTCCACGGGTAAATTTCGAAGTTTTATTCTCAGGGTCATGACTACCGGAAATTACAATAAATCCAAGGGATAATTAAGAGGCTAAATCAATTCCTGACTTCGGAGCTAGGACACCCGCAGTATAATTGAGCGTGGGAAGATATCTCGAAATATTACAGGTTCACTCAAATCTGGTTTTATTCGTCGCCTTGGATGAATCAGGTTAAAAAGGCAGTCTATCCAAATCAACATTGCCGCCGGTTAAAATAATTCCAACTTTCTTTTTTTTAAAAAGATCAGGATTTTCTAATAAAACTCCCAGGCCCACCGCAGCAGATGGCTCAACAATAATTTTCATTCTTTCCCAAATTAAGAGCATGGCTTTAATAATATTTTCCTCGGAGACAGTAATTATATCATTAACATTTTTCTGGATAACGGGAAATGTTTTGGAACCTAAGGAAGTAAGTAATCCGTCGGCAATAGTCTTGGGATATCTCTGAGGAATAATCCTTCCCGCTTTAAGAGACAGGCTGGCATCATCGGCGCCTTTGGGCTCTGCCCCGAATATTAAAATGTCCGGCTTTATTCCCCGGGCTGTTATGCAGGTCCCTGCCAGCAGCCCGCCGCCGCCCACGGGAGTAATAATCACCTCCAGATCATTTTGATCTTCCAAGAGTTCCAAAGCCGCAGTGCCCTGGCCCGCCACAATCTCGTAATTATTATAAGGATGAATAACAGGTGCTTTAGTTTTAGCTACCATATTAACCAATGTTTTTTCCCGGGCTCTAAGGGTAGGTTCGCAATAAGTGATTTTACCTCCGTATTGCAATACAGCAGATTTTTTAATTTGTGCAGAATTCTTCGGCATTATTACATAAGCTGTAATTTTTTTTATACTCGCCGCCAGAGCCAGGGCAGCGCCGTGATTCCCTGAGGAATGGGTAATGACTCCAAAGTTTGATTTCTGCGCTTCCAAATTCAGTACCGCATTACAAGCGCCGCGAAATTTAAAGGCACCTGTTTTCTGGAAATTTTCACATTTAAAAAATAATTCACTGCCGCTGATCCGATCGAGCGTCCTGCAGGTCATTACAGGTGTTCGATGTATGTATTTGGATATTCTCTGCCGGGCAGATTTAATATGCGATAAATTTAAAATCATTATTATTTATCAAAAAATATTGGAAATCAGGCCTTTAGTTTCGGGCCGGCCAGGTTGTAATTTTAAGACTTTTGAGCCAGTTCAACCAGAACTCCCCCGGCGCAGCGGGGATGAATAAAGATAACCTTAAATCCTTCCGCACCCATTCTGGGAAATTCAGAGATAAGTTCTATATCATTTTCTTTAAGTTCTTTTATTGCTTCATTTATGTCTTCTACTTCAAAACATACATGATGCAATCCCGGACCCCGTTTTTTCATGAATTTATTAAGTGTAGAATCAGCACCTAAAGGTTCCAATAATTCAACTTTCCCCTTTCCAGTATCATATATATCCGTTTCTACACCTTGTTCCGGCAGTGCTTCTTTTCCAAGTGCACGCATTTTCAAAATATATTTCCAAAAGGGTGCCTCAGCGGCAAGCTCTTTAACTGCGATTCCAATATGTTCAATTCCGATAATTTTCATTTTTCCAGCTCTATTTATTTCTTTTCAATCAGATAATTCTTTAACGCCCAAACCATTCCGGTCCGGTAGTATCAATTTTCCTTTAATCACCTTTACGCCGGAATAAGGATCATTATTAATTAGCAGATTCCCATCTAAATCAGCATAATCGACCAAAGGTGATAAATGTGCCGCAGCAGTGATTCCCAAGGATGATTCAACCATACAGCCAAGCATAATCTTAAGACCAAAAAACCGTGCCGTTTTTATCATTTCCCGGGCCTCAAACAGACTGCCGCATTTCATAAGTTTTATATTTATTCCGTCAAAAGCCTGTTTTAAAGATTCAATGTCTCCTGCTGTGAGACTATTTTCATCGGCAATGAGCCTCAGTGGTGATACCCGGCGTAATTTAACCGTATCTGCAATGTTCCGGGCCTTAAAAGGCTGTTCCACGAATTCAACGTTTTTATCCTTCAACCAGCTGCACATGGGCACAGCGGAATCTAAATCCCAGCCTTCATTTGCATCCACTCTGATCAGTTTATCAGTTTCAGCTCTGACGGCAGTAATTAATTCTTTATCTTTTTTTATTCCCAGTCCCAATTTGATTTTTAATATAGAATAAGGACCGGCTTCTTCAATTTTCTGAGATAATAAATTCCTCTCGCCTAAGGAAATTGTAAATGAGGTTAAGGGTGTTTTAGCCGGATCCGCACCAAAATATTTGTAAACAGGAATTTCCCGGGACTGGCACCACCAATCCATAATTGCCATGGAAATAGCTGCTTCAAGAGCTTTTATTCCCCGGCATTGACTGATTAACACGTCTGTAAAAGAAATTGGATCAGCCATGACTTCCGGTACCTTAAGACCTGCTTTCAAGCAGGATAATATCAGGGCTGCTGATTCTTCATAACGGGCCGAAGGGGCAGCTTCTCCCCTGCCCGTAAAACCATCACCTTCCAGATAAATATAAACAACGTCATAATAATTATGGGTACTGCGGGAAATACCGAAAGGATGGATGCAATTGAGTTTATATGCCGAATATTTCAGCTGCATGATTCAATCTATCTTCAATTCTGATTTTACTCAAATTTCTGTTAATTTATTAAAACCCATTTTCACCGGCCTTTTATTCTAATTCAGAATTTAATTAAAAACCGCTTTTTCTATGGAATTAATCAATTTTCCAGGGCCAAATCTAACCAGATCAGCAGCCGGTATTTTAAATTCATTTTCTGTATCCAATATTGATTTCAGCGCTGCGTTTTTATCCAGACCAAAAGTGAGCAGGTTTATTCCTAGAAATTTTGAATCTTTAAAATGTTTTATTAAATCCAGATGCATTTTCATTACCATGCCTACGGAAGCCATTTTATAATTAGAAACATCCCTTGTTCTGGCCGGTTCGTGGGTCATGATCATATAATCCGGCATGGCGCCGTGCATTAGTCCAAGAGTAACACCGGCATACAGCATGCTGGACAAAGACCCCTGCCCTTCCACAATTACTAAATCAGCTTCTTGCTCTATCTGGTCCAGGGCATATTCAATTTCACCGGCCATAAAATCACCGATCACAGCATCAACCGGCACTCCCTTACCGCTGAGAAGAATACCTGTTTGTCCGGTGCCTAGAAACTGTACGTTCCGGCCAACCTGATTCAGCCGTTGCCTGATCTCCCAGCCGGTAGTCATTTTTCCTGTATCACAATCAGTTCCAACAATTAATAATACGGGAAATTTACGATCCTTCCAGGTACCCCTTGGAAAATGCGGCGGACTGGGCGGTTTGCGCAGATCCGATAGTTTAATACTATGTTTTTGAGCTAATGCCGAAATTCCGGGATCATCATTTAAAAACTGGTGCATACCATTGATAATATGGCAGCCTGCTTTTATGGCTTTCTCAATTTCCTGACGGTGAAAAGGAGATATTATACCGCCTTGCGGTGCATTACCCACAACTAAAGTATCCACACCAGAAGCGGTTTCTTCAAAAGAGCCAATCACAGGAATGCTGCCGCCATACCCAAGCACTTCCCCGGCAGTTTTTCCTGCTTTTTGAGGATCAATTACGGCCGTAACTTCTTTTTCACGATAGCGAATAAGCATATTGCCCGTTTTATTTTTTATATAATCAAATGCGCCCGGAGCCAGAATTACAAATCGAGACATTCTAAACTACTGTTCTTGGCAGTTTTTTGCCGGCGAATTGATTTGCGGCAAAAACTGCCGCCAAACCAATTAATAGAGCTGTCCATAATGGAAATTCAAAACCAATCAGAACATATCCGGAAAGCAGTGCAATAAAACCAGTAGTCATAGCGTAGGGCAGTTGCGTACGAACATGGTCAATATGATCAGCGCCGGAGGCCATGGATGAAAGAATTGTAGTATCCGAAATAGGAGAACAATGATCTCCAAAAGTAGCTCCGGAAAGAATTGCTGCAAAAGTGGCGATAAAGTAAGGTGTCTGAATCACCAGATTTGGATCAATACCCATTAACTGGATAGAAAGGGGTGTAACTATGGGAACCATTATTGACATGGTCGCCCATGAAGATCCAGTCGAAAAACTGATGGCCGCTGCTGTAATAAAAGTTATGGAAGGCAGGATGGCCGGGGTCAATATTCCCGCTGTTAAATTAACCAGATAATCAGCAGTACCGATATTTTCGCAGACATTTCCAAGTGTCCAGGCCAAGACTAAAATAATGCAGGCCATAACCATGGACCGAATTCCATTGACCCAGGCTTCCATTGCTTTTTGAAGTTTTAAAAGCCTTCTACCAACGGATAATATGATGGCAATCCCGCATGTTAAAAACGAACCCCACATTAAGGCTGCATAGGAATCGGATCCGCTGATAATATTTTTTAAAGTGTGTTCAGCTTGAGGTTCCAGAGCATTAACACCGGTTATATACAATCCCGCCATGGTAATGGAAATAACGGATATTATAGGTATGAAGGCATTGCTTGGGTGGGTGGGTGGCCGCTTAAGATTCAGTTCATCTAAAGTCGTTTCAACCAGAGGATTAGCTCCGGCGGCCAATACAGCGCCAGTCGTTCGGGATCTCAACTGTGCTTTATACATTGGACCATATTCTTTACGCAGACCAATATTGATGAATACAAAAGCCAGTGTGAACAGGCAGTAAAAGGAATAAGGAATACTTTTTAAAAACGTGATGTAGGGATTTTCTGTTATACCGAAATACTGGAAAGGACCTGCCAGCAAACTCATCTGAAAAACTGACCATGTACTGATAACAGCAATACTGGCCACCGGAGCAGCGGTTGAATCTACTATATAAGAAAGTTTCTCTCTACTGATCTTCAGTTTATCAGAAAAAGGACGCATCATATTGCCTACCAGTAATGTATTGGCATAATCATCAAAAAATATGAGAATACCCATAACAGCCGTAGACATTTGTCCGCTGCG
>JAZFSI010000035.1:0-7780 GCA_036446075.1 Fidelibacterota bacterium | reverse complement strand
AAGAGGTTGGTTTCGGATTTATCAGATTAGTACTAATTATTGGGATCATGGCTCTATATTTCGAAAATACTGTCCGGCAGAACCTTTTGACGGTTTTTAGAAGTATCTGGATGCGTTTTAATCTAACCTGGAAATGGGTTGAAAATACCTTTATTTTTCTTGAAATGACCCTGAGATTCTATCCGGAATTTCAAAAAAATTGGGATTCAATCAGGCAGGCGCGGTCAGGCCTTGGATTTCGGATTAAAAAAGGATTTAAAAATCGTATAATTATGGCAGTGGAACATTTACCGGGCCTGTTATTGGTTAACCTCAGGAGGGCAGAAGATATAGCTGCTGTTATGCAGTTAAGAGGTTATGGATTAAAATTTCCCAGGGGAGTTACTTATCCTGTTCCATTCACAGGATTAGATATTAGTAAAATGGCAGGCTTAACTTTGATATTTTGGGGATTAAATTATTTTGCCGCGCTTTAAAATTATAATACAGTACGACGGCAGTAAATTTTATGGGTGGCAGCTGCAAAAACAGACCAGGACTGTTCAAGGTGAATTAGAACAGGCCTTAAAAAATATTAACGGAGGAAAGGCGATTCGGATTCATGGCGCCGGACGCACTGATACGGGAGTACATGCCCTGGGCCAAACTGCCCATTTTGATCTGGTTTCAAACCTTAGCGCCGTAGAATTGAAAAATGCCCTTAACGGCAATCTCAGCCGGGACGTAGAAGTATTAGATTGTCAAAAAGCCGCAAATGATTTTCACGCCCGATATTCAGCCAGGAAAAGAAATTATTATTATTTATGCAGAACGGATAAGTTCCTGCTGGACAGGTCTTTTATTTGGAAAACCGGTCCTTTAAACTTAGGATTGTTAAATAAAGCCGCCCGGATGCTGCCTGGAGATCATGATTTTACCTCTTTCAGCAGAGTAAATCATGATCTGGAAACAAGTTTATGCAGCATATATGAATCGGTATGGAAAACTACCGGCCCAATTGTAAATTACAGGGTTTCAGCTAACCGTTTTCTTCATCACATGGTCAGGTATCTGGTTGGTACCATGGTAGAAGTTTCTAAAGGTCGAATTGAATTGGCTGAATTTGAGAGTTTATTAAAAAATCCAAAGATTGACGCAAAAATTTACAAAGCGCCAGCCTGCGGTTTGGTGATGAATAATGTTGAATATGATTAAAAAATTAATATTATACTGTTTTGTATTGGGGACTGCTGCCTCCCAGCAGGAATTGGATTATTCCAGACAGACAGCAATTACAAAGGCCATTAAGATGGTCAGCCCGGCCGTGGCCAGTATAAATGTGATTCAAATCCATGCTTATGCCTCAAACCCGTTTTTTCAAGATCCATGGTTTCAGTTTTTCCTGCAGCCGGAAACTATGAGCAAAGAAGTAAAAAGTTCCGGTTCCGGAGTTGTGATCAGTCCTGACGGATACGTCCTTACTAATTACCATGTAATTGAAAATGCCATTGAATTAATGGTCACGATTCCGGGAGGTGAAGAATATAGCGCTGAAATTGTGGGTACGGACAAAGTTACCGATTTAACATTATTAAAACTCGACGGAGATAACTTTCCTTATGCTGTTTTAGGTAATTCTGATGATTTGATTATTGGAGAATGGGTTGTAGCGCTGGGTAATCCATTTGGATTATTCGGTGTCAATAATCAGCCCTTGGCTACCGCCGGTATTATCAGTGCTGTTAATATGGATTTTGGGCAGCAGAATTCCGGTAGAATTTTTCAGGATATGGTGCAGACCGATGCAGCTATTAATCCGGGCAATAGCGGTGGACCTCTGATAAACGCAAAAGGGGAAATTATCGGTATAAACACTTTTATTTTTACCGGTTCAGGTGTTTCCCAGGGATCAATCGGAATTGGGTTTGCAATTCCCATAAACCGGGCTCGGGCCATCGCCGAAGAATTGAAAACAACAGGAAGAATCGATCGAGATTTTTCGACAGGATTACAAGTTCAGCCCCTGACAGATCAATTGGCAAGATATCTGTCAATCCCCTTTAATGAGGGGGTTATAATAGTGGAAATAGCAACTGGAAGCGCAGCTGAAAAAGCCCGGCTGAATGTTGGTGATGCTATCGTAAAAGTAGAAGGTCAGGATGTTAAAAATTCACGAGATATATTACGCATTATCGAGGAAGAAGATATTAGACCTAATCAGAAATTACGCTTACGGATCTGGCGGGCGGGAAAATATTTAAATAAAACTGTTAAACTTGGAAAACTATAATATGTTTGCCCCGGAAGGAAAACCCATGCTCTTCAAATTGGGATTAATAACAATCCTGGCCGGATTTTTAGCGTATTATTATTCGGAAACTGTTCTATCCATAATATTTTTGGTTCTGGCTGGGCTGCTTTTTTTCTGCTTGAATTTTTTCCGGGATCCTCAACGAGAAGGACCTTCAAACCAAAATGCTGTTGTTTCTCCGGCTGACGGAAAAATAGTAAAAATAGTAAAAATTGACGACCCCGAGGTTGGACCTGAAGCTACTCTGATTTCAATTTTTTTAAACGTATTTAATGTCCATACCAACCGCATGCCCATTGGGGGAAAATTTATTTCTTCAGAACATCATGATGGTAAATTTTTAGCCGCTTTCGATCACAAAGCTTCCGAAGTAAACGAACAGACTGTTACTATTTTTGAAAATAAATATGGCACATTCAAAATAAAACAAATCGCTGGGTTAATTGCCCGCAGAATATTGTGTTACGCCCGGCCGGGCAGCGAAATGGAAAGAGGTTCCAGACTGGGATATATAATGTTCGGTTCCAGAACTGATTTAATATTACCTGCCAACATTAATGTTAAAGTTAAACTGGGCCAGAAAGTTTGCGGAAAGCAAACTATTATTGGAGAAATATCATGAGAAGAAATTACCCGGAAGGGCATAAGCTCAACCGCAAGATGATTCCTAATATTGCTACTGTATTTAATATGTTTCTTGGCTTCCTTGCACTGACATTCATCTATGGGGGCAGCTATATTATTGCCGGGTGGTTAATAATACTAGCCGGTGTTTTTGACGGAATTGATGGGAAATTGGCTAGAAAAATTGGAGTGAATTCAAAGTTTGGAACTGAATTTGATAGTTTAGCAGATACGGTTTCATTTTGTGCAGTGCCGTCGTTCCTGGTGTTTTCTTTATATGTTAATGGCCTACCTTTTCTGTTAGCCGGGATAATTAGTTTTTTCCCGTTACTGTTTGGAACCATCAGACTGGCGCGCTTCAACCTGCTGCAGGAGGATTCCCCCAAGAATTATTATTCAGGCTTAACCACGACATTCAACGGTATTTTAATCATCAGTTTTATGATTTTCAATGATCAGCTTTTCGGCCATTCCGGTGACCCGCGCATCGCCCTGGTGATGGTGATGGCTTTAAGTTTTATGATGATCTCTAAGATTCGATTTGCCAAATTCCCATTATTATCATTCAAACGGGGCAGAAACAATAATCTGAGACTTGTGGGAGTTTTGATCACAGGCCTGGCAATGGTGCTGACAAAAGGAATTGTTCTTTTTCCCATAATGTCTATTTATGTTGTATGGAGCATAATCAAATGGATGTTGGACCACAACCGATTTGAGAACGAAATAGCTTTAAAAACAAGTGGGGATAAGAAATAAAATGAAAAAGCAGGGTTTGGGAATTATAATTGTTATCCTGGTTGTAGGGACAATGCTGGGGACTTTATTGGGGGAAATGCTGGGATTTATTTTACCGGAAGGTGTTGTAAAAGATTTTTTTCTGACGAGTATTCATTTTGACCTGGGCGGATTGGCCGGAAAAGAGGATGGTGTTATAAATCTTAATTTAATAATGGTGCAGTTGAAATTTGGACTGAGTTTCACATTAAATTTCAGCAGTTTACTTGGTATTTCCGGTTCATATTATTTTCTTAGATATTTTCGTTAAGGTTAATCCAAGATTAATATTAAATTTGGGCTAGGTTTTACAGTACATCTTTTGAGGAAATCATTATGAATAATTATTTTGATTACGCCGGAATGCCGGGCGGTTGGGAATGGATAATTGTGGCCCTGGTAGTTTTACTGCTTTTTGGAGCGAAAAGACTGCCGGAGTTAGCTCGTGGATTGGGTCAGGGAATTCGTGAATTTAAAGGAGCCATCAGCGGAGCTAAAGATGAGATTAATGAAGCTAAAGATTCACTTGATACAGACCCGGATTCAGAAGAAAAATCAAAATCCTGATTAAGCTTTACAAGCTTCGAACTACAGGCGGCAGCTGTTCTCATGCAACCTGTGATATTGAATCATTCCGGTAAATTCAATTTATTATCGGCAGTTATCTCAAATTTATATTTAATTTCAAGAAACTAAATTATAATAAAGTCGTATCATGGTCTCAGGTAATTCATGCTTGAATATTATATCAAGGTATCCATTTGATTGAATTTGAACATCCCTGGATAATATTGGGTCTGGTTCTGATTCCCGCGTATTTCTATTGGTATGCCGGATGGGGCCGACATCAGGAGGGGACACTGCGTATTTCTTCCAGACTTATGGTTTCCAAGGAAATGGTTAAAATAGGAAATCTTAAAATCCGATTCATTCAGATCATGCAGAGTATTATAATTTTTTTGATAATAACAGGGCTGGCCGGACCAAGGACAGTGAACACTTTAAAGGAAACAAAAGTTGATGTAATAGATATTGTGTTGGTATTGGATATTAGCTCGAGTATGCTGGCCACAGATTTCAAACCCAATCGCCTGGAAGTAGTTAAACATACTGCCGCTAATTTTATAAACATGCGCCAAGGTGACAGGCTGGCACTCTTAGTTTTTGCCGGTGAAACTTTTATTCAATGTCCTCTCACAACGGACCTGGAAGTAATTTCTTCTTTATTGCAAAAAGTTAATGTTGTGGATAAAGATTATGACGGTACTGCAATTGGAATGGGAATTGCCAATGCCGTTAACCGCTTACGGTCCAGCGCAGCCGAGAGCAAAATCATGATTCTTTTATCAGATGGAAGCAATAATGCGGGAGAACTGGATCCTTTGACAGCAGCCGATTTAGCGGCTCAGTTTAATATTAAAATTTATACGATTGGAGCAGGAACTAATCAGCGCTCTTCCTTTATACCCAATCGAGGTTATATCCGAAATGAAATCGATGAAAAGACCCTTCAAGAGATAGCAAAACGCACAAACGGTGTTTATTTCAGAGCAACGAATGCTGCCGCCTTAGAGTCCATTTACAGCCGCATTGACGAACTTGAGCGTACTGAGATTGAAGTACGTGAATACACGGAATATAAGAAATTATTTTCCTGGTTTCTGATTCCTGCTCTAATAATGGGGCTGGCAGTGGAAACTTTGGAAAAAACATTATTCAGACGGCAATTATGATTGAGTTTCGCCACCAATTGGTATTATTATTATATTTGCCATTAATTCTAATATGGGTTTTGGGAATAATTAATAATCAAAAACATAAAATTCTACCCAGCACAGATACAAACCTGCGTTTCCGTTTGCTTTCACTCCATGATCCAAAAAAAGCACGCTGGAAAAAAAGATTATCCATCTGGTCCTTATTTATATTAATTCTGGCAGCCTCAGGGCCTCAAATCGGATCTCGTTTAACCCCTTTAGAAAGAAAGGGTGTTGATCTTGTATTTGCAATTGATGTATCTGTCAGCATGAATGCGGAAGATGTTAAACCGAGCCGTCTGGAAAAAGCCAAGTTTGAAATTGGACAGCTGATTCAAAAACTTAAAGGCGACAGAGTTGCATTAATCGTTTTTGCCGGGTCAAGCCATCTATATTTGCCTTTAACAACCGATTATGAAGCTGCTCGTCTATTTTTGGATGCAATTGACACTGAAATGATCACAACTCAGGGAACTTCCTTAAGCCGGGCTATTGCCACGGGATTGTCCGCTTTTTCCGAAGAAAGCTATAAATATAAGGTTCTTGTATTAGTAACTGATGGGGAGGATCATGAGGGACAGGCCATAACTTTGGCTCGGAATGCCGCTAAAGCAGGTATGGTAGTCCATACTGTTGGAGTTGGTACAATATCCGGTTCTCTGATTCCAATCGTAGAAAAGAATGGGTCAAGACAATACAAGCGCGAAAGTTCCGGCAAGCTGGTTACTACTATATTGAATGAAACAATTCTTTTAGATATCGCAAGGGCAGGCGGGGGAGTCTATATTCATTTTGGAAATAAACCTGCTGATTTCAAAAAATTAACCGATGAAATTGGAGGCATGGAAAAACGCAGATTGAAAGCACATATGTTTTCGGAATACGAGGATCGCTACCAGCTATTAGCTTTTATTTCTCTGGTATTTTTCATTCTGGCAATCATGATTCCAACCCGCTCCAGGAAAAAAGAAATCTGGCAGGGCCGTTTTGTACATTAAAATAATAATAATAATCTGTTCCGGAAGTTTACTGTTTTCTCAGGATGAAGGTTTGACTTTTTATAAAAATGGAGAATATGGTAAAGCCAGCTCTTTTTACGAATCTATTCTGAATAAAAATAAAAAAAATTCAAAGGCCAGTTATGGATTAGGAACATGTGCTTACAACCGGCAGGAATATGAGTCTGCCCTGACAGCATTTGATAAAGCTCTTGAAACAACAGATAATAAACTTAAATCACAAATATTTTATAATATGGGCAACACTTTCTATAAATCGGGAAAGAAGGAAAAAAGCCTGGCCTTCTTTCGTAAATCTCTAGAGTTAAATCCGGGAGATTTGGATGCTAAATATAATTACGAATTATTAAAATATGAGGAAAATTCCGAAAAAGATCAGAATCAAAAAGGCGACAATTCTGACAAATCGGAAAATGACGAAAACCAGGAAAATAAACAGGACCGGCAGAACCGGAAAAATCAGGGCGAAAAGGAAAAGAAATCGGAAGAAAATAATACGGGAGCAGAATCACAAGACAAGCAGGAAAACCGGGATCAGGATCAAAAATCCAGTCCATCCGAACAGGATGATGAACAGGATCATGAAAGAAAACAAAAGGAATTGCGCCATGCTCAAAGTATTCTTGATGCCTTAAAACAGGACGAAAAAATTCATCAAAAACAGGAAATATCAAGACTTAAAACTACCAAATTTGACAAGGACTGGTGATGAATGCTATAAAATCTATGGTATTACTATCCACTTTAAGTGTTTTGTGCGCTCAGATCAGCGTTTCTGCCAATGTAGATGTTAACAACCTATCAGAAAATGAAACATTTGGTTTTAAAATTACTGCCGTTAATGCAGAAGAAATGCCCGAAATTGACCTTTCTCCGATTTTAAATAATTTTGCCATTATCTCAGGACCTTCCCAGCAAACTAATATCCAATGGATAAATGGCAAAATGACAAGTTCCCGCTCTATTACCTGGACTTTAATGGCCAGGCGGGCTGGTAATTTAATTATCCCTGCATTGGACGTTAAAATTGGAAATGGAGTATTCAGAACTAACCCGATTTCCATGCTTGTGGATAAAAAGGAATCAATCCTTAAAGGATCCAATGTATTTATTGAAACAGAGATCGATAAAGAACAGGCTTATACAGGAGAACAGGTAACAGTTACTTATAAATTATATACCAATGTAAGTTTAACTATTGACGATATAAAATTTCCCCAAAGCGTGGGATTTTGGACGGAAAACCTGCGAGTCGCTCAAACAATTCGATTTAGAGATATCAAAATCCAGGGTAAACCTTATAAGGTAGCGAC
>JAZFSI010000034.1:0-5262 GCA_036446075.1 Fidelibacterota bacterium | reverse complement strand
ATAATGCCAGAACTGCCATGGTATCCGGTAGAAGTCGTTTAGGTCTCTGGTCGATCGGTGGAAAATCAGAAAGTTTTAAGGATACCGAGGATGATTCTACAGGGGTCCGCGCCGAGCTTCGTTCCGTATCTATTCGGTTCAGGGGGGATACACGTAATCACAGATGGCTGCCGTCACAAGGAAATAATTGGGATTTAAGGCTGGAAATTGGTCAGGATTTTGAGCGGGAAGCATCATCATTTTATGAATTAAGCCTTAATTACGGAACATATACTAAAATACGGGGAAGATCTTTAATATTTTTAGGATTCTGGGGACGGGGCATCTGGATGAAAACAAAAATTCATCCCGGGAAATATACTCGTTTTGGAGGAAGTTCAACATTACGGGGATACAGAGAGGAACAATTCAGTACAGACAGGGTTTTGATTACCAGCGGGGAATGGTTATTTTTCACCAGTGTACAACACCAGGTTTTCTTATTTTCAGAAGCAGCAATTCAAAAACATATTAGACCCACGCCATTTAGTTATGGGTTTGGTTATCGACGGGATACTCCCAGAATGGTTTTTTCCATTGCCTACGGATTAGGGCGGGAAGATACTTTTTCCAGCGGGAAATTACATTTAAAAGTAATTACGAAATTATAATGCACAGTAAATTGCTCAAATTATTCGAATCCAATTCCAATAAATCCTTTAGTTTGATGGATCTTAAAAGATTATTAAGCGTAAATGAAAACCAGATTTCGAAATTAAAAAAAATTATATTTGGATTAACAAAATCCGGATATATCAAACAAACAGCAGGGAAAAAATATATTTATAAAGGTAATTCAAATTATTTTGAAGGAGTGCTTTCTCTTACCCAAAAAGGATATGGTTTTGTAATCGTTGGAGGTGAACAGGACGATATTTTTATCGGCCGGCGGCAATTGGGCGGTGCCATCAATAAAGATAAAGTAAAAGTTAAGCTGGAGGGACGCCAGGGCGTGCGCGGTTCCAGGGGAAGAATTACTAAAGTATTGGAACGGAATACACAGCGATTTTTGGGTGTCTGCTACTTTAAAAGGAATCAGGCCTGGCTGTCTCTTACTCCTGTAACTCCGGAACGCGGAATAATAGTGACCGGCTTAAAAAATAGTAAAAACATGGCGGATAAACTTATTTCGGCGAAAGTGATAAACTGGGGCACAGCTGTTTCGCCCATTTGCGCTGAATTTGAAGAATTAATCGGATCCGCCGGTGATCCGAACAATGATATAAAGCTGATTTTAAGGAAATTTGACTATGATATTTCGTTTCCGGCCAGCGTACAGAATCTCGCCAATTCTTTCAGCCAGGCCGATATTACTTCTGAAATCAAAAATCGATTGGATATTCGAGATTGGAATATAATCACTATCGATCCCGCAGATGCCAGGGATTTTGATGACGCCCTCTCATTTGAGAAAAAAAACGGGGGCGGGTATAAACTGGGGGTTCATATTGCCGATGTGGCTCATTTTGTACAACCGGGATCAGAATTGGATCGGGAAGCCATAAACAGGGCTACTTCGGTATATTTCTCGGAAGGTGTTGTTAACATGCTGCCTGAAAAGCTGTCCGCTGATTTATGTTCCTTAAAACCCCATGTGGATCGCCTGGCAGTGTCTTGTATTATGGAATTGGATAATAATTATGAAGTAACAAAATTCAAAATTCTGCCGACCGTAATAAACAGTAAGCAGCGTTTTACTTACGAGCAGGTGCAGGATATATTGGACGGCCGGAAGGTTAATGACCGGGAAAAATCCCTGATCCAGTTAAATAAGTTTTGCCGAGCCCTTTTTAATAGGAGGTCCGTAGAGGGAAGCATAGATTTTGATATACCGGAACCAATTTTTTCAATTGGCCCTGAAGGAATTCCTCACGAAATAAAACCGAGCGAACGCCTGGACAGTCACCGGCTGGTCGAAGAATGCATGCTTCTGGCTAATCGGGTCGTGGGAAAAAATATTCCCCAGCGACTGCCTAAAAATTATCCATTCGTTTTCCGCATACATGCAAAACCAAAACAGGAAAATTTAGAGCAGTTTAAAAATTTAATGGTCAGACTAAAATTGGGAAATCAATTACCGAAAGGAGAATTTACTCCGGGAGATTTTAATCGTATTCTAGGGTTTGTTGAAAATTCGCCTTTTAGGGACCTTATTCGTAATGTTGTACTCAGAACAATGTCCAAAGCAATTTATTCAAAGCAGAATTTGGGACATTTCGGACTGGCTTTCAAACATTATACACATTTTACATCACCAATTCGCCGGTATCCTGATTTAATGGTACATAGAATGATTAAAATGATCCATTCAAAACAATTTAATAAATTGAAATCCTGGGAAACATACCTGAACAAGGCCATCGAAAATTCCAATACGGCCGAAATAGAGGCAGTTACCGCTGAACGTGAATATATAAAAATGAAACAGCTGCGGTGGTTGTCCCGGCAGGTAGGAAAATCATTTAAGGGAGTCATTTCCGGGGTGGTTAATTTTGGATTGTTTGTGGCCCTGGAGGAAACATTGGCTGAAGGATTGGTCAGTATTGATTCCATGACAGGTGATAACTTTATTTTTGATGATGAAAACTACTGTCTGCGCGGAAGGCAGCATCAGTTGGAATATCGCCTGGGTGACCGGGTGCAGGTTACGGTTATAACAGTTTTATTTGATAAGCAGCGCGCCAATTTTAAACTGAATGAAAACTGAGAATTTGATAAAATGAAATATACTGTATCTAATATTTTTTTTATTTTTGTATTTATAGCCGGCTGCGAATCCTGGAAGCCCCGAGCAGTGGGTGGAGATGATGATTTAATGGTGGTCGCTTCCCTCGAAAATCGAGAAAATTTACAAATAATCATTTCCGCCATTTTTAATGATACTCTATTTACACCCGAAGCAGAACCGGCCTATAAAATAAAGTTTATAGATCCCCAGGATTTTGCAGATATAAAAAATCATGCCAACGTGATCATTGGTGCCATCGGAATGCAGGAGAGCAATAGGGGTGTGAAACTAATGAAAAAAATTCTTTCCAGACAGCAATATGAATCGGCAGTCAAAGGAAATAATCATTTAATTTTTGCGAGAAACGTATTTTCTATTGAACAAAATTATTTGATAATTAATGGGCCGAACCTGGAACAGATTATGAATTCAGTAGTTGAGCAGGGACCGTGGTTAAGAAAACAGTTTGATAATCTTCTAATAAAAAGGCAGAGTAAATATTTATTCAAAACAGCCCGGAATAAAGATTTGGAAAAATTAATTATGTCCCGTTACGGCTGGCAGGTAGATATTCCATGGGGGTATGAAGTTATCAGGGATAGTTCCGAAATAGGATTATTCTGGATCGGAAAAGAATTACCTTATAGATGGTTAGTCATTCATTGGGAAGAAGGCCTGGTCTTCAGCGACAGTTTATCGGTCAGAGAATATGCTTTTGAATTCCCCCATAAATATCTGGAAGGAATTCAATATACAAATTATAAATTTCAAATTAATCCGGAAGAATTTGAACATTGGGCAGCTTGGAAAGTTCGGGGTCTGTGGGAACATAAGCAGGAGGCTCAGGGAGGTCCTTTTATAAGTTACCTGTTTTATGATGAAAAGACAGATCGCAGTTATTTTATTCATTGCATGATTTTTTATCCGAATAAAGATAAATATTTGTTATTGCGACAGGTTGACATGGTTGCCCATACATTTAGAATCAGAAAATAAAATTATAAATGCAGAAAATTATAATTACAGGCGCTTTTGGTCAGTTAGGCCGCGCCTGTCTTAAAGTGTTAAAAAATAATTACAGTCTGCTGGCGGTTGACCGTCAAATTCCGACAGATTATGAGGGTATAAATTATGCCATGGCGGATATAACCAATCCGGAAGTTGTAAAAGATTTATTGTCTTTTGAGCCGGAAATTATTTTAAATCTGGCGGCCCTGACCAACGTTGATGTTTGTGAATCAAATTCGGAAGATGCAAAAATAATTAATACAGAGGCTGTCAAATTACTGCAGCATAATTTTAAGGGACATTTTATCCAAATGTCTACCGATTATGTATTCAATGGAAAAAACGGCCCATATAGCGAGGCAGATAAAACTGACCCTATTTCGGTATATGGACATACCAAACTTGCGGCTGAAAAATGGCTTAATAAAAATTGCAGAAAGTTAACTATAATTCGTACCAATGTTGTTTACAGCTACGGTTATTCAAAGGCAAGTTTTGTAAAATGGGTAATAGAATCTCTAAAGGACGGTATACCTATAAAAGTGGTCATTGATCAATGGAATAATCCTACCTGGACTTGCGCTCTGGCTGAAATAATTGAGAAGGTGGTAAATAAAAAATTATATGGCTTATTCAATTATGGAGGAGCAGAAATTATGAATCGTTACGATTTTGCACGAAAAATTGCCCGTGAATTCAAATTAGAAGAATCTCTGATCTCTCCCATTACTACAGCGGAATTGAACCAGACTGCGCCGCGGCCCTTAAAAGGCGGGCTTAAAACAGAAAAGCTTGAAAAAGCGCTTGAAATACGCCCCTTATCCGTAGAGACCTGCCTGCATTTAATCCGCTTAAGGATGGATTCATGAAAACTTTAATCATATCACCGACATATAATGAGAGCAAGAATATTTCCTCTTTAATCGAACATATTATTTCCTTAGAAGAGAATTATCATTTACTGATTATCGACGATAATTCTCCCGATGGAACAGCAGAAATTGTTAAAACATATCAAGCACGATACTCAAATATTTTTCTCGAGGTACGACAGAAAAAAGCCGGACTGGGAACGGCCTATTTACATGGATTTAAATGGGCTTTGGATAGAGGATACGATATTATTGTGCAAATTGATGCTGATATGTCCCATGATCCCATGGATATTCCAGCCATGGTAGAACTTCTGAAAACCCATGATTTAGTCATCGGCAGCCGTTACAAAAAAGGGGTAAGTGTGGTAAACTGGCCGATTCGGAGACTGATCCTAAGTTATGGCAATTCGTTCAGTACATCTTTCAGTTTTTTCTTCACTTCTTTGAAGTCCGCCACTATACCTATCTTGTTGACCTTATCGGAAGAAATTGATACGCCGACTTTCCAGTTGTGACCGTGAATATTCTCACACTTTCCTTTGTACCCTCTCAATCTATGGGCGGCGCTGAAATTCTTAAAAACTTCTATTTCGTACATTTCGTTCCTTATTG
>JAZFSI010000033.1:0-2348 GCA_036446075.1 Fidelibacterota bacterium | reverse complement strand
GTCCTTTGAAAAATTCAGTATATGAACATTTTGTACATGAAACTGCGCTGTATTTTTTGTTTTGAATATTAAATATTTTCATCCAAAAACTACCCGTTACCCTCATTTCTCCAATTTCAAATTCTTTGTGGCTGCATTTTGGACACACCCAATTTTTATGTTCCATGGACTATTTCTCCTGATAAATTCGAATTGTTACTTAAAGAAATTTACCAAAAATATAAAACTGCTGAAATATTCTATTTTATGTTTCAGATAAATATCACTATAACTAGGAATTAGACAAGCTGATAATTACAAATCTTAGAGTAAATATTTTTAAACTCTCCTTTTAAATTCAATTAAAATTCCTTTATCATAGCCGGAATCGAAGCCTGTTTCTATTTTCCCTATAATCAAAAAACCCATTAAAGGTGTTAAAAAATACTGATATTTTATTAATAAGGTCGTTTTCTGACGGAGGATAACTTTATTTTTTATTTGAGAAAATTCATTTTCCCAGCCTTTGCCAAAGCCCGCTTCAATATAATTATCCACAGTATTAATATATTTTCTGGTAAAAATAAAACTGGAAAAATCTATACCCACATCTTTGGGAATTAAGGAAGACCGATTTCTCAGATACCAAGCATTAATATTTTTTCCGACTGAAATACCGTAAATATCAACGCTGGTATTAGAAAAATTCATATTCCTGTAACTACCTGAAAATTCCCATCCCCGGCCGAAACCCTGGTAAATTTCAATAAAAACATCCGAGGCCGGCGAAATCCGAGCCTGGGGAACAATCTGTAATTTTAAGTTTCCATATGATCTGTTCCACAATTCCTGATACAGATCCAGATTAAAACCCGCATCGGCTTTATTAAAACGTTCTGTATTAAATAGATTAATTATAACTGTTCTCTTGGAAAAATCTCTTTTTACAGAGAAATTTACAGTACTGGAATTGGGGCGTGAAGCCTGGAAGCTTAAAAAGTCGTAATAAATTGAATATTCCCAATCTGTGGCTCCGGGGATGCGGTCCAAAATAACTTTATATTCATTAATTTTCTGCTGGTTAAAGCCTCTTTGTTCAGCCTTTGCCAAATTTTTTCTGGCCAATACAAATTTTCTTTCAGAGATATTAACTTTAACCATGGAGATAAAAGGTTCGGGCTGATCGGGATCCAGACTGATCCATTTATCATATGCCCAGTAAGCTTCTGCAAAATTATTTGACCAAAAGTACACATCTCCCAGAGCGGACAAGGCATCTCCATAATCAGGATAATTTTTTACTACATTTTTGATATCCTTTTCAGCCTTAGCATAAAATTTCCCCCAGGCATAGGTTCGGCCCCGTCCCAGAAGACCATCTGCATCAGCGGGATATTTTTCAAGCAAGGTAGTGTAGGCCCTGATGGCTGCTTCCATTTGACCAGAAAAAGACAACTCTCTTGCCTTACCATACAGGCCCTCGTAAGATTCAGGATTCTCAGATAATAATTTTTTATAATATTCCAGATTTTTTTGATTCGAATTCTGGGCAATTACTATCTGCAGAATAAATAGACTGATAAAAACTTTATAAATAAAATATTTCACAACATAGGTGCTTTTATCAATAATTGATATGGAGACTAATTCAGCATTACCCTTTCAATGCTTCCGTTTCACCTTTGAATAAGTCAAATATTACGGAAAACCCGGAAATATCAAATATTTCCTGGACAGTTTCGTTTAAACCGAAGATTCTTAATACACCGTCCTCCTTTTTTAGCTGTTTTAAGGTTGCCAACAATACCCTTAAACCAGAACTGCTGATATATTCTACATCAGAGAGGTTGATAATTATTTTATTTACCTGATCATCAATTATTTTATTTATTTCGACTTCTACTCCTGGAGCAGTAGTAGTATCGAAATGACCGCTTAGATCAAATATTAAAAAATCAGCCTGTTTTCTTTGTTTTATATTCATTATTTTCACCTGTTATTTTCAACATCACTGAATTCTACCCTTTTAAGAATTGTAATCTTATTAGAGCCCTTTGATCGTTTATATTTCACGTCATCCATAATACTTTTGACCAGATGGATGCCAAGTCCCCCCATATTCCTTTCTTCCGCTGTTTGGGTTAAATCCGGTTTTTCAAGATTAAGGAGATTGAATTCTTTCCCCTCATCAACAATTTTAATTATCAATTTAATGCCTGATAATTCGCCGTAGAAATTGATATCATGGGTATTTTTATCATCAAATCCATAGGAAATAATGTTATTTGATAAATCGTCCAGGGCAATATCAATTTGAGCCATATCTTTTTTTGATATTTTATTTTGTAATGCAAATTCATTGAAAGAAT
>JAZFSI010000032.1:0-2033 GCA_036446075.1 Fidelibacterota bacterium | reverse complement strand
TAAACACGATCACTGGGAAGCGCATGATATCCACATTTGCCTGGGGACCGGTAAAGAGAGGGACGATCCTAACCGCCTGCGCTATGCGACGCCTGAATTTTATTTTAAATCGCAGGATGACATGTATACACTGTTCAAGGATTATCCTGATGCGCTGGCAAATACGCGCAAAATAGCAGACAGCATAGATCTGGAAATACCTATGGGGAAATATCATTTACCTACTTTTCCAATTCCTGAAACTGCTTTATCTCCTAAACCGGATGAATATCTCCAGCATTTATGTGAAGATGGAGTCCGCAAAATCTATGGAGGCATTACTCCTGAACTCCAGGATAGATTGAACCACGAGTTGGATGTAATAAAGAAAATGGGCTTTGCCGGTTATTTTCTTATTACCAGGGATTTTGTAAAGTACGCTAAAGACAATAGCATTCCCGTTGGTCCCGGGCGCGGTTCTGCGGCAGGCAGTTTAGTCTCATATGCACTAGATATAACAACCATCGATCCTTTAAAACACGAATTGCTTTTTGAGCGGTTTTTAAATCCGGAACGTATCAGCTTGCCGGATATTGATATTGATTTCTGTATCGAACGCCGTGGCGAGGTTATTGATTATATTAAAAAACAATACGGTGATAATTCTGTTACCCAGATTATAACGTTTGGAAAAATGAAAGCCCGTCAAGCCATTCGAGATGTCGGTCGGGTTTTGGGCTTTTCCTTTGGCGAAGTAGATAAAATTGCGAAAATGATTCCTATCGGGCCATTCGTAACATTGGAACAAGCCTTGAGCCAAAGCCCGGGATTGCGTGAAGCTGCCGATGGTAAATATAAAGAACTCATTGACCATGCGTTTACCTTGGAAGGAATGAACCGCCATGCATCTACACATGCCGCCGGGGTTGTTATTACCCCAGGCGATTTGACCGATTACACGCCTCTTTTTAAAACCAACACCGGCGATATAACATCCCAGTATGATATGAAAGGCTTGGAAGATCTTGGTTTATTGAAAATGGATTTTCTTGGTCTCCGTACGTTGACCGTGATTGACCATGCGCTAAAGTTATTGGAGGAACGAGGCGAAAAAATTGATATCGAAAAGATCAATATGGAAGATTCCAAGGTTTACAAATTATTTGCCAAGGGAATGACCGTCGGCATTTTCCAGTTTGAATCTTCGGGTATGCGTGAATTTTTAAAAAAGTTGAAACCAACTCAAATTGAAGACCTAATTGCCATGAATGCTCTTTACCGTCCAGGGCCCATGGAAAATATTGATGATTTTATCAAACGGAAACACGGAAAGAAAAAGATCACCTATCTGCATCCTTCAATGGAAAATATCCTAAAAGAGACGTATGGAATTATTGTTTACCAAGAACAGGTAATGCAGATCGCTCATGAAATTGCAGGATTTACACTGGCAGAAGCAGATATTATGCGCCGAGCCATGGGGAAAAAAATTCGTAAACTAATGGAGGAATTAAAGATAAAATTTATTGACGGAGCCATAGCCAATAACATCGGCCGTAAGGCGGCCGAAAAGATTTATGCTCTGATTGAAAAATTCGCTGAATACGGTTTCAACAAAAGCCATTCAACTGCGTATGCATACGTGGCATACCAGACTGCATGGCTAAAAACTCACCATACCGCTGAATTCATGTCTGCTAACCTCACAAGTGAAATGTCCAATATCGATCGCGTGGTGATTCTAATTAATGAATGCCGGAAACTGAAAATTACAGTGGAGGCGCCGGATGTGAATGTTTCTGATATTCATTTTAAACCGATGAATAAAAAAACGATTTCATACGGTTTGAACGCAATAAAAAATGTAGGATCAAAAGCTTTGGAACATATATTGGCAACTAGAGACAATAATGAAAAATTTGAATCATTATTCGATTTTACTTCAAGTGTTGATCTACGGGCTGTAAATCGTAAGGTATTGGAAAGCCTGATTATGTCCGGTGCTATGGATAGCATGAATGGTACACGATCAGAAAAATATGCATCAATAGATA
>JAZFSI010000031.1:0-7724 GCA_036446075.1 Fidelibacterota bacterium | reverse complement strand
TCACAGAAATAATCTACGATTTTTTCTTGTCACCCGTCACTTTTTTCCCTCTGACTTCTGTCTTCTGCCTGCCCCGCTGGGAGCGAAGCGACAGTGGCGGGGACTTCTGAAATCTGATTTCTTTTTTTCATTCTTTCGATAAATCTACTAATTCAAGCCCCAATTCTTCCGCCAGTTCCCAGATTTGACTATCTTTATAAAATTCACCGAAATAGATTTTTTTAATACCTGCATTGGCAATGTTTTTAAAACAATTATAACAGGGGGAAGTTGTAATATAGATTTCACTGTTTTCGATACGGATGCCATGGCGCGCTGCCTGAACAATTGCATTTGTTTCGGCATGCACAGTGCGCATGCAATGTCCGTTAATCATTTCGTGCCCCGCTTCTCCGCAATGGGGCAGGTTTCTAATGGATCCGTTATAACCTGTTGATAAAATAGTTTTTTCCCGCACAATAACGGCTCCGACGTATTTTCTGTCGCAGGTTGATCGTGTTGCTACTTCTCGAGCAATATTCATAAAATATTTCTGCCAGCTTACACGTTCATCCATCAAAATTATCCTTATATTTAAAGAAATAAATCAATTGAAGTCCTGTCGGTTAAATGTATATCCTCACTGAGCCGGAGATTTTCTGCTGAAACAATGGATTTAAGGAGATATTTGTACCCCATTAATATGCGTCCTTACTCCCGGGGGAAAATAAACAGCTTATCTATTCCTTGACCAGTTCCGTGGACATATAGACGGGTTTTCTGTCACCCATGAAATAATGGTAATCCAGAATGCTGTATCCTTCGGCATGTCTGGTTGGACAGCGTTTACAGCTTTTTGTGCCATCCGTTCGATGCCGCAGAATATCCAGGAGCCGCTCATCGGTTTCTTGAGCTCCGGCTACAAGTTTTTCATCAGTTTCTATATACCAGCGCATGGTAACCAGGTATTTGAATTTTTTTTCAGTATTTTCGCTACTTGCCATTGTTCGCCCTTTTGGTTGATTTCCAGATACTTAATATTACGGATTCAGGCGAAAATATGTGTAATATTTTCAATGGACTTACATAGGCGGTCTATGTCTTCCTCAGTATTATAAATATACAAGCTTATGCGGGCCAATCCTGAAACCCCGAAAAAATCCATAATGGGCTGTGTGCAGTGCTGTCCGGCACGGATGCAGATGCCGTCCTGATCCAGAAATTTGGCTAAATCATGTGAATGTATGTCTCCCACCAGAAATGGAATAACAGCCCCCCTGTGCGGAGGATTTCCGAAAATATGCATACCCGGTAATTTGGCGAGGGAATCCAGGGCATAGGTATTTAATTTTTGTTCATAGGCCGAAATAACGTTCAGGCCGATTTGATCCAGGTAATCCAAAGCGGCTCCAAGCCCAATAACCTGGGCAATATTAGGAGTGCCCGCTTCAAATTTCCAGGGGGTTTTATTCCAGGTGGATTCTTCCATGGTGACCGTTTCTATCATTTCCCCGCCGCTTAAAAAAGGTTCCATTGAATCAAGTATTTCGGTACGTCCAATAAGGACTCCAACTCCCGTCGGCCCAACCATTTTATGTCCTGAAAATGCGAAAAAATCAGGATTAAGAAAATTCAGATCAACCGGAAAATGGGGCGTACTTTGGGCTCCGTCAATCAATATCAGGGCACCAGAAGAATGGGCTTTGGTTATAATTTTATCAATCGGATTGACAGTTCCAAAAACATTTGACTGATGTGTAACAGCTACTATTTTTGTGCGCCTGGTCAATAGTTCGTTCAGATTGGACAAATCCAAAGTACCCGAATCCGTAATGGGAATGAATTTTAGGACTGCCCCTGTATTCTTTGCCGCCTGCTGCCAGGGTACCAGATTACTATGATGCTCCATCTGGGTGATCAGGATTTCATCGCCCGGTTTTAATTTTTGACGAGCCCAAGCATAACTGACCAGATTAATAGATTCGGTAGTGCTGCGCGTAAAAATTACGGAATGATTATCCGGAACATTTAAAAATTTGCGAATTTTTTCTCTTACTAATTCATATTCTTCTGTGGCTTTTTCACCGATTTGATAGAGGCCGCGATGTGTATTGGCATTGAAGAAACTGTAATAAGCATTAATTGCAGCTAATACCCGGGCTGGTTTTTGAGTTGTGGAAGCATTATCAAGATACACCAGCGGTTTTTCACCATGATTGGCAAAAATGGGAAAATCCTGTTTTATTATTTTTGGATCAAACACTTTTTTTTACATCATGCCCAGCTGCAAGCGAGCATCGGGAGTAATCATAGTTCGATCCCAGGGCGGATCCCATACAAGTTCAACTATAACTCCGCTTACGCCTGAAATTGTTTCAACTTTCCGGCGAACTTCATCAGCCAGAATATCTCCCATTCCGCAGCCCGGTGCAGTCAGTGTCATTTTTATTTCAACCAGGGAACCGGCACTTTCTTCGGCACCTATTTCACATGAATATATCAACCCTAAATCTACAATATTTACTGGGATTTCCGGATCATAACAAGTTTTCATTGCTTCCCAAACGGCGTCTTCATTAACACCGCCATTTTCGCCTTTCATATCCAGCCATGGTTTTTCGACGGGAATTTCTCCGATTGCATCAGCATCATGCCCGGCAATCCGCACAAGATTTCCTTTAATCATCAGAGTATAGCTGTCGCCCAGAGCCTGGGTGATTTGACCTTGTTCGCCCTTTTTCAAGGTAACATTAGTACCGAAAGGAATAACAACGGCTTCACAATCTCTTTCAAGTTTTACGATTTTATCTTTTTTAATAAACATTTTTCTTAAGCTTAATATCCTGTTTTATTTTTTCAACTGCCCCGGCAAAACCATTGGTTCTCTGCACAGTAATAGTCCCTGCCAGACCAATTCCATCTAATATGTTCCGATCGCTCAATGCTAGAATTTCCCGGCTTGTATGACCATTAAATAATCTTTCTAAAATTTGTAATAATCCCTTTACGATCATGGCATCTGAATCTGTTCGAAAAATAAAAGTGCCGTCCGCCTGTTTTATACTTTTCAACCAGGCCTGGGAAGTACAGCCGTTTATTTTATATTCATCCTGATGAAATTCAGGTTCCAAGGCGGATGAATTTTTAGCAAAATCCACCAGCAGAATATATTTATCGCGCTGATCTTCGAATAAATCGAATTCACTTTTTATTTCGGCCATAGTCTGTTTTATTGAATTCATAATTAGGTCCGGCTGATTCCATGCAGCCAGGAATCCAGGCGCTGCTCCAAATATAACAGAAGAGATTTATTGGTCTGCCCCTGCAGTACTTCATCAGCAAAACCCTTTACGAGAATTCTTTTTGCAGTTTTTTTACTTAAACCCCTTGATCTGAAATAAAACAGGGCATCAGCATCTATTTGTCCGGTCGTAGATCCATGGGCACATTTTACATCATCCGCATAAATCTCCAGTTGAGGATTGGAAAACATGCGTGCTTTATCGCTTAAGAGGAGATTTTTACTGGATTGCCCGGCCTCGGTTTTTTGGCTGCCTGCTCGCACTAAGACACGTCCCGTGAAAACTCCATTTGAATCATCTGCCAGTACATTTTTAAATAACTGCGTGCTGGAACAATGGGGACTGGCATGTTCAACCTGTATATTCGTATCCGTATGCTGGTTTTTGGAAGTAAGTGACAGTCCTTTAATAACTGCTTGTGCAAATTCACCCTTAAATGATATCTTTAAATTATGTCTAAACAATTTTCCCCCAATTACAATCTGGCTGGAATTCAATCTGCTTAATTTTCCCAAATCCCAGGTCGTTGATCCTATATGGTAGGCAGCACTGCCTTCTTCCTGCAGACGAGTATGCTTAAGACCGGCATTTTCTCCAATTTTTATGACGGTAGATACATTATTCCAATAAGCTGCTTGAGTTTGACCTAAATAATGTTCAATTATTTCCGCCTCAGAATTTTCCCCCAGCATAATTTGAAAGCGGGGATGAGCCATTGTCGTTTGTGATCGTTTGGTACTTAAATAAATAAGATGGAGGGGTTGATTTAATTTAGTGTCAGGCGGTATATCCAATAGGAAACCAGTATTAAAAAAAGCTGAATTCAGAGCCTGGAAAGGATTTAAATCCGTATCCGGAATTAACAAGCTATTGAGATTTGGAAATTCCTTTCCAAACGGCTGGAATTGAACTTTTGAAGGGATGGCAGACATTTTTTCCTTAAATACACCATTAACAAAAATCAGATTATAAGCATTTTCCTGAAATGGAATATTTAATTGAATTGAATAACTTTTAAGCGGTTTAGGAGAAAATTCAAATTTCTGTTTTTCAAAAACCGAAAAATTTGTGAATTGCCAATTTTCCCAATGGCGGTTTGGAAAACCTAATTCCTTAAACTGAGCATATGCTTTTTTTCTGAAAGCGAGCAGCTCCGGCCGGTCTCCCTCAGAGGCTGCAAGGAACGACTCGAATTGTGATTGCTGGAAAAACATTAAATCTTTTTCTCCAGCCAACCGTAACCTTTTTCTTCTAATTCATCGGCCAGTTCTTTTCCGCCCGTATGAACAATTTTCCCGTCAATCAATACGTGAATGTAATCCGGTACCATATAATCCAGAAGTCGTTTATAATGGGTAATTGCCAGAAAAGCCCGGTCTTTGCTGCGAAAGTTATTAACACCTTTAGCAATAATTTTTAAAGCATCTATATCCAGGCCCGAATCCGTTTCGTCCAGGATTGCCAAAGAAGGTTCCAGGGTTAACATCTGCAGAATTTCGTTGCGTTTTTTTTCTCCTCCCGAAAAACCGTCGTTTACACCACGGCTCAAATAGGATTCATCCATCTCCACAAGCTTAAGTTTTTCCTTTATTAAATGCATAAAATCAAAAGCATTTATTTCCGGTTGATCCAGGTATTTCAATTTTGCATTCAAGGCAGATTTTAAAAAATAAGTATTATTAACGCCCGGTATCACAACTGGATATTGAAATGACATGAAAATCCCTTCCAGGGCGCGTTTTTCTATACTCAATTTTGAGAGGTCAAATCCTTTATATAAAATTTTCCCTTTAGTGATTTTATAGTCTTCCCGGCCTGTGATAATGTTGGCCAGGGTGCTTTTCCCGGAACCGTTCCGTCCCATAATGGCATGCAGCTCTCCTGCTTTAACCCTCAGGTTTATACCTTTTAATATATGTTTGCCTTCTACAGTTACGTGTAAATTTTTAATATCCAGCATATCTATTTTTTAATTCATCCTAAAATGTATTCCGTTTAAGGGAATGAAAATATTTTCAGCCGACACTGCCCTCTAGACTTACTTCCATTAATTTTTGTGCTTCTACTGCAAATTCCATGGGCAGGTGTTTAAAAATCTCTTTACAAAAACCATTTACAATCAAACTGACGGCATCTTCAGTTGAAACACCTCTTTGATTACAGTAGAATAACTGGTCTTCGCCTATTTTTGAAGTTGATGCTTCATGTTCCATTTGGGCTGTCGCATTACGTACGTCGATGTATGGGAATGTATGGGCTCCGCATTGTTCGCCGATCAGGATAGAGTCACATTGAGAATAATTGCGTGCATTTTGAGCTCCGGGCATAATTTTTACAGCTCCTCGATAAGTATTCTGTCCCCTTCCGGCAGAAATACCTTTGGAAATAATTGTACTGCGGGTGTTTTTCCCAATATGAATCATTTTAGTACCTGTATCCGCCTGCTGAAAATTATTGGCCAGGGCGACCGAATAAAATTCTCCTACGGAATTATCTCCTTTCAGGATACAGCTGGGATATTTCCAGGTTATTGCTGACCCTGTTTCTACCTGGGTCCACGAAATTTTTGAATTGTCACCTAAACACGTACCGCGCTTGGTTACAAAATTATATATACCGCCTTTTCCATTTTTCGGATTGCCGGGATACCAATTCTGAACAGTCGAATATTTTATCTGGGAATCTTTAAGCGCCACTAATTCTACTACAGCAGCATGGAGCTGATTCTCGTCGCGCATGGGAGCAGTACAGCCTTCGAGATAGCTCACATAACTTGCTTCGTCGGCAATAATCAGGGTCCGTTCGAACTGTCCTGTATTGGCAGCATTGATTCTGAAATAAGTAGATAATTCCATGGGGCAGCGTACACCTTTCGGGATATAAACAAAACTTCCTTCACTGAATACGGCCGAATTCAAAGCAGCAAAATAATTGTCGCCGGGGGGAACAACAGATCCCAGATATTTCCTGACTAAATTCCCATATTTGGATACGGCCTCAGAAAAAGGACAAAAAATAACGCCTTTTTCCATAAGCACATCTTTAAAGGTGGTGGTAATGGAAACACTGTCGAATACGGCGTCGACGGCCACACCGGCCAGAAGTTTTTGTTCTTCCAGGGGGATTCCCAATTTTTGATAAGTATCAATAAGTTCGGGATCAACCTCATCCAGGCTTTTCAATAATTTTTTCCCCTCAGGAGCTGAATAATAACTTATGGCTTGGTAATCGATAGGATCATATCTGACCTTGGCCCAGTCCGGCTCTTCCATTTTGAGCCAATGGCGAAATGCTTTTAAACGCCAGTCCGTGAGCCATATCGGTTCATTTTTTTTTGCAGATATTAAGCGCACAACATCTTCATTTAATCCTGCCGGAATAGTATTCTGCTTAATGTCGGTCACAAAACCGTACTTATACTCCTGACTGATCGTTTGATCTATTATTTTATTGTCTTTTGTCATTAATTAACATTTTACGTATTTTTAATGTCGGGTCAAACGTACTGTGTGCAAAAAGTACCAGACTTGGCAGAATAGCAGATAATCATTCCCAGGTTTCTTCTATTTTGGGGAAGCAGCTCCCGCCGGACATTCCGGGTAGAATTTTCTGCTTCAGTTTTTTCTGCGCCGCAGGTGATACCATGGAAGGGTTCCAGGGAGGATCAAAAGTTATTTGGACATTGGCACGATTTACACCTTCCTGTTTTTTAAGTTTTGCAGTTATATCGGCTGCCATATTCCGGCCCATTCCGCAGCCGGGAGTAGTTAAAGACATAAGGATATTTAAATCTGAACTCTGCTCTTCTGAATTATGCATTATTTCAATATCATAAATCAGACCCAGGTTCCATAAATCTATGGGGATCTCCGGATCATAACATTGTTTTAGAATATCAATTACCTGCTCTTTTGTGATTATACCCATGTTAATAAATTCGGGCAGTTACTTCATTCAAAGTCATTTTAGAAAAAAAATCGCGTAATTTATCGTTAATGTGTTCCATTGGTGATTTAATGGTGCAGGAATCCAGCTGAATGCATTCAGAATCATAAAAGCAATTCATCATTCCCAGGGGTCCTTCAAGTTTTTCAAAAAACTCTATCATATTAATCTCAGTTAAATCGCTGGTAATTTTATATCCTCCCGTGGGTCCTTGTACAGCGACGATAATATTTTCCCGGGACAGCTGCTGCAGAGTTTTGGCCAGGATTTGCGGGGGGATACCATACCTGACAGATATTTCTTTTGTATTGGTGACAGCGCCTTTGGGCTTTTGCTGCATATGACGCAAAGCAATCAGGGCGTATTCGACCTTGCGAGTCAGTTTTAACATAATATTATCAATTCCATATCTTAAATTAATCAATATGATTAATTGGTTACAAGGAATATATAGGACAAAAAATATCGTATATAAAATATTAAGGTAAAAAAAGATAA
>JAZFSI010000030.1:0-12081 GCA_036446075.1 Fidelibacterota bacterium | reverse complement strand
AGACAGAAAAAGATTGGGCTCCGCCGGATTTTCTGCAGAATGTTTTCTCCGAGTTTAAGGAGCAGCGGGACAATTTGTTTCCGGAAAAACCGGAAACATCTGACTTATCCGACGACTTCAGTGAAGATTTAGGAGAATATGCAGAAGCTCAGATAGAGGAAGAAGATGACCTTACTGAGACAGAAATAATATCTTCGGCACAAGATAGAACGGATAAATCTCTGCGGGATACAATGTCTGAACGACATCAATTTTTTGCTGATTATCAAATTCAGAAAAAAGAAAATGAATATCATCAAATGTTTCAAAACCCGGATCAGGTCCGCCAGGCAATTGTGCTAAAGGAAATCCTGGGCAAACCGCGTGCTTTAAATCGGGGGATAAGAAGTTAGTTACGAGTTACGCGTGAGCAGTTACGAGTGGGGAATGTAAATAGTTAGTAGTCGATAGTTTGTAGAACTATTTTTACCCGTCACCCGTCACCCGTCATAGAAAATATTCTACGAATATTTTCAATGTTTAATTCTCAACCCTTTATCCTCATTCATAAAGAGCCAGGCGGCAATGCGGCCGATATTTAAAGGCTTGTTGGAATCCCAGTAATGGTGCCCGTGATGTTGTCTGGAACTACTGTCATTTATATCCAGATTATTCACAAATGTGAGAATTTTGTCAATTCTATCCAGCCATAAAGCCATATTTTCTTCGCGCAGATCAACCCATCCGGCAGCTGCCCATTCATTGATATTCCCAGTTTTTACAGAGATTGAATATCCAATTTCTCCGCTGGGAATCTTAACTACCGGTCCTCTTAACAAACTTTTCCCGTCCCTTAAAAGAATAGGAATCCCGATCGATATTATTTGAGAACGGATATCCTGATTCTCAGAAATTATTTTCTCGGTTTCATCTGCCAGGTATTTTGCACTTTTACTGCGAATACATTCCAAGTCACCGCAGATTTTTTTTAATATATAAGCTTCAAACAGAATTTTGGAAAGTCGGGGAGGACCCAATATTTCAAAGGCGATACTTTCCAGGTTATTGTCAGCCTGCAATTTATCCATTTTATCCAAGGCCTGGTGGCGCATATAACCGGCACGATAAGTTGGTCCCATGACGGAATTATTAAGTGCATTTAAGATGTCATGCCCGGTACTGTCCCCCAGAATTTCCATAATGGCATTTTCTGCAATTTCTTCCGGGGTTACAAATTCCATTTGACCTGCAGCCGTAATAGTTTCGAATTCTCCCCGCGAAAATATTCCATTCTCACCTGTATCAATATAAACGGATTTAAGATTTTTATTTAAGTCAGACCAATTTGATTTTTGATCAAAAGAATATTCAGCACTTAATTCTACAGCCTGATTTGCAGAGCAATCATATAACCTTATGGGTTTACCATGTTTTTTTATTTCACCATAACCGATACTTTTCCAGGCAATTGCCGCCGCCGGTTTAACTTCTTTGATTATAGGGCCGTCGGGTGTTCTGCTCATTAAAAATAAGAGCATCGTATGAGCTCCCCCTAAAGAAGTTTTGCTTAACAAAACTCTGCTGGGTTTTTCCTCACTATGGGTATAAGGAATATTCAGCCCCATTCCGCCGGTCCCGGTCGTACCTATTTTAAGATATAAATCAGTTTTATTTTTAACCATACTCTCATGCAGAATCTGGATATGACGAATAATTTGAGGGATATACTGAGTGGTCAGCATTTTTTCTATTTCTGCTTTAATTTCTTTAATCGGAGAACTATCTTTCTCGGAAAGCATCATTTTTTTCAGTTTGAAATAACCCTTATAAATATCCTGATATGCCAACCCTGTGGCTGTATTTACCGCATCGATTATTATTTGCGGCCGATGTCGTGCGATTACTTTATTTAAAAATGAAACTTCAGTTATACCCTGATGATATGTGCCCATGGTATCATCGAGTACTTTCGCTCTGAAATCGTCATTTTCCATAAGCTCGGATCTGGTTAAGTTTTTTAATTCCTCCCGTACAAAGATATTGCCCCATTCCGGTACATAAGTAATGGCCGGAAATTCTTTTTCCATCTGCTGGCAGGCTTCCACTGCTTCTTTTTCTTCCAGAGAAAGAATAATTACTTTTTCCGGGCAGTGCTCTCCTAATTTTCTAAGTACCGCAGTGCCCACCAGCCCCCAGCCTCCTAAAATGAGTATATGTTTATTTCTAATATCCATTTTTACTTCCTTTCCGGATTGACAAATCCGGTGAAATTGAATTTAATATTTTAGAGATAGTTAGCATGTGTGTATTAAATATTATAATAATGTTCCGGTCAGTATTATTCCAGCCGCCAGTCTGTTCAAAACAGCAAGCAGGAGTCCGGGATTAATATTTAGTATAAAGAATCCGGGCCTGCCTGTTTCTTGCAAAAAGATGATCTGATGCCCTCAGAGGAAAATTCTCTAGCTTCATATTCCATCAATTTCATTTTTAGAGAATTAAAATGATCTACTTCCATATCAGCCAGTTTTATAAAAAACTCCTTCATTTCCGGATCATCTGTACGGTGAGCCATTTTTTGATAGTATAAAGCCGCTTCCTGTTCTTCCTCCATGGCAAAAGAAAGAATTTCTCCCAGGTCAGTAAATTTATCAGGTTTTGGATTTGGCATAGTTTTTTCTCCTATACAGCCAGATGGTCGCGAACCAGAGACCCGCCCCTTTGCAGGGCTTTTTTATTTACCGGAATAAGGTGGTGATGGCGATCCGGCAGCACCTTTTTTAAGGCAGTCAGGACTGATTCAGTTTTCAAGACAGGTTTTAGCCCCAGAAAAGCTCCCAGAATAATCATATTCAGCACCTTCTTGTTAATTTTACCCGCTTCAACCGCGGCGGGAATAGGCCGGATTTCTATATCTGTTCTGACCGGCGGAGTTAAAATATTATTTGATTCGTAAAGAAGTAATCCTCCGGATTTTACCCTTTTTTCAAATTTTTCCAGGGAGGGCTGGTTTAATATAATTGCTGTGTCGTAGTACTTAATGATTGGAGAACTTACTTTTTGGGATGAAAGAATTACAGTGCAATTTGCTGTTCCGCCCCGCATCTCCGGTCCATAACTGGGCATCCATGATACTTCGCGCCCTTCCACCAGGCCGGCATAAGCCAAAGTCATGCCCAATGAAAGCACACCCTGTCCGCCAAATCCGGCAATAATAATTTCCTGTTTCATATTTTTTCACCAGCCTTTTTTTCCTTATTCGCTGCTGGTTTGGGCGGTACTTTTAAATCACCAAGAGGATAATGATTAAAAATGTGGTTTTGCAGTAATTCATTCGATTCAAGCGGTGTCATTTTCCAGCCTGCCGGGCAGTTGCTTACAACTTCAATAAAACTTACTCCGCCGAGACCGTTAATCTGATTCTTGAATCCCTGCATTAATGCTTTTTTAGTTTTTCTGACACCTTTTGCCGAGTTAACTGCCTGCCGGGTAACATAATAAGCCCCAGGCAGCAAAGCAATCAACTTGGCAATATCCAGAGCATTGCCATGTTGAAATATATCACGGCCTTCAGGTGTCGTGGACGTTACGGATCCCGGCAAGGTTGTGGGCGCCATTTGTCCGCCTGTCATACCATAGATTCCATTATTTATGAATACCATGACAATATTTTCACCGCGGTTAATGGTATGAATTGTTTCGCCCGTTCCAATTGCAGCCAAATCACCATCACCTTGATAAGTAAATACAATTCGATCGGGAAGAACCCGTTTTATTCCTGTGGCAACAGCAGTGGCACGTCCATGGGCAGCCTCCTGCATATCAATATCCATGTAATTATAACAAAATACTGCACATCCCACGGGAGCCACTCCAATAGTCCGTTCTACTATTCCCAGTTCCTGAATTACTTCCATTATCAATCGATTAACGACTGAATGCCCGCATCCGGGGCAATAATGCATAATTACGTCTTTTAATAAATCAGGACGCTCCGAAACCAAGTCCATTGTATCTAATATATCACATTGGAACCCTTCCTGTATTTCCGACATTAAATAAGCTCCTTCTGGCGGGATTCCTGTTTCATAGATCTAATTTTTTCTAATATTTCTTCCGGGGTGGGGATCATACCTCCCAAACGGCCATAGAACTGAATGGGAACTTTTCCCTCAACAGCTAAGCGTACGTCTTCGATCATTTGTCCAGCATTTAATTCCGTTACGAGAATTGATTCAATGCTTTCTGATATTTTTTCCAGATGTCGATAGGGAAACGGGTAGAGGGTAATGGGCCTGAATAAGCCGACTTTTATTCCCTCGGCCCGGGCGAGCTCAACAGTTTTATGGGCAATTCTTGAAGTCAGGCCAAAAGCCACAATCAAAATATCAGCATCCTCGGTCTTGAGGGCTTCAAAACGAGGTTCCTTCAGGGATATATCATTATATTTATTTTGTAACCTGATATTAACCGCTTCCATTTCCTCAGGCTGAATGTGAAGAGTGGTAATAATATGCTGCGGCCGGTTGTTTTCCCGGCCTCTGGCGGCCCAGTCTGAATGATCTGCTCTATGCTCATGGGCTTGATAATCAGGGAATGAAACAGGTTCCATCATTTGTCCTAATGCTCCGTCAGCCAGAATTAAGACGGGATTTTTATATTTATCCGCCAGGTCTAAACCCAAATAAACAAAATCAGACATTTCCTGCACACTGTTTGGAGCAAGCACAATTAAATGATAATCGCCATGTCCGCCGCCCTTAACGGCTTGAAAATAATCGCATTGCGAGGGTTGTATGGTACCCAGCCCGGGACCTCCGCGCACAACATTTACTAACAGGCAAGGCAGTTCGGCACAAGCGATATAGGAAACACCCTCCTGCATTAAACTGTAACCGGGTGAACTTGTACTGGTCATGACAGGAACACCGGCAGCAGCAGCCCCATAGACCATATTAATGGCGGCTATTTCACTTTCGGCCTGTAAAAAAACTCCGCCTCTAGGGGCCAGATGGATAGACATATATTCCAGTATTTCTGACTGGGGTGTAATGGGATAACCAAAATACCCCTTAATTCCCGCTCGGATAGCCGCCTCGGCCAGAGCCTCGTTGCCCTTCATTAATACTTTATTACCCATGTATAATGCTCAATTAATAGTAATGGAAGTTTTATTTACGGGATTCGGGCCCGGGACCACAGGCATCATTTTATTTTTATTTTGGCGATAAACAATGATTACTGCCTCAGGACAAACCAGCGCACAATTTGTGCAGCCTGTACAATTATCTTTCATAAGAAGAGCATAATTGTATCCCTGTTTATTAATATTTTTGCTCATGCTGAGAGAATCCTGGGGGCATTCAGCCAGGCAAAGTTCACAGCCTTTGCATTTTTCTATATTTATGGTCACGTGACCGTGTATTTTTTTCATAATAACCTATTATGGATATGGATATCTTGTATTCAAATTTACTCATTTAAATTTATTAAAGACAATCAGTCAGTAATTAGAAGGAAAAATGTGACGAGTGACAAGGAAAATTCTGATTAGAATTTTCCTGTGACGTGTGACCAGTGGGAAAAAGAAGATAAAAGGCAAAAGATAAAAGATTTAATCAATGCAGGAATTGAGTTAGCAACGTGAAGTGGAGCTGACTCAAGGATCGGGGGTGGAAAGTTAGCAGAAATCAGAGGGGAGAAAAAAATCTACGAATTTTTTCAAACCAATTTTTTAAATATTTTAGCAATATTTTTCTTTAAAGTGGATTCAGAACCGTCGTTATGAATAACAAAATCAGCCAGATTAACCTTTTCTTCTTCAGGAAGCTGAAAATCCATTCTTTTCAGGACGTCCTCACGGGATAGATTGCCTCTTTTCAAAGCTCGATTCATGCGGTGCATGAGTAAGGCGGTTACAACCACTATATAATCTAAATGGGCGTCAAAACCTGATTCATAAATCATGGCTCCGTCAACAAGGAAAATTTTATATTTACTGCTGGCTGAAACCCGGGTAAATTCCCGGTCAATTAAGTCAAATATATAGGGGTGAATTACAAAATTGAGACGCTGCTGGTGATCCTCATTCTGAAAAGCAACTCTGGCCAATTTTGATTTATCAATCTTTCCCTGAGGAGTAATGATATCAGTTCCAAATTCTTCAATGAGTTCGTTTTGAACAGTTTCTTTTGTTTCGATCAAATTCTTCGCTTCAGTATCCGCATCAAAAATAAATGCACCCAATTTTGCAAAATATTTGCTGGCAGTACTTTTTCCACTGCCGATTCCTCCCGTAATTCCAACTTTTAACATTTTATTTCAGTGCTTCTAAAATTCGACTTGTTATTTTTTTTATATCCCCTTCACCGTTTACTATCCTTAAGATTCCTTTTTCGCGGTAGTAATCTAATAAGGGAGAAGTTTGCTGGTCATAGATTTTTAATCTTTGGAGGATTACTTGGGGTTTATCATCTTTTCTCTGATACAGCTTTCCTCCGCAATTCCGGCATGTTTCTTTTTTTGCAGAGTTATGAAAAAGCAAATTCGTTATTTCGCCGCAATCCAGACAGGCCATCCTGTTTGACAACCGCTCTACTACTTTTTCCTTTCTTAATTCCAGTTCAATAACAGCATCCAGCTGATGAGATAAATTAATCAGAATTTTATCAAATTCCTGTGCCTGGGGAATAGTGCGGGGGAATCCGTCTAATAAATAACCGGACTCGCAATCTTTCTGCTTAAGACGCCTGGCCATCATGTCCAAAAGTATTTCATCGGGGACCAAATGACCCTTATCCATGTAGATGCGGGCTTTTTCTCCTATTTTGGAGTTTGCATTTAATTCTGTTCTGAGGATCTCTCCAGTGGAAAGGTGTAATATATTAAAATGATTTTTTAGCAGATTTGCCTGGGTTCCCTTGCCGCCGCCCGGCGGCCCCACCATAACAAGTCGCATGATTCTAGTTTCCCTTTTCTTTAATTAAATTATTATACCGGCGACTGTAGCTGTCAGCCAAGAGGCCAGAGCTCCGCCGAGCATGGCTTTCACTGCCAGCTTGGACAAATCTTTCCGCCGGCTGGGAGCAATGCCGCCGATACCGCCCAATTGTATGCCGATTGAAGCAAAATTTGCAAAACCGCAGAGAGCATAACTGGCAATAATTGCGGTTCTATCAGAAATTCCATTTGTTAAACGCAGCTCTGATAAATCACCATAAGCGATCAATTCCGTCAGTACCAGCTTTTCACCCATCAAGGTACCCATTATATGGGCTTCACTCCAAGGTACACCCATGGTCCAGGCCAGGGGGCTGAAAATCCAGCCCAGAATTTGCTGAAGACTTAAGTCAAAAACTCCTAATATGGAATTTACCATGGCAATAACGGCCACAAAAGCTATCAGCATAGCGCCTACATTTGCAGCTAATTTCATTCCGTCCGAGGCCCCTCTGGTTAATGCTTCCATGGCATTGTCGTCTGGAGTATCAACAACAATCTTTAAATCACCCTGCGTTTCAGAAACTTCTGTCTCCGGATATATAATTTTAGCAATTACTATGGCCGCGGGGGCGCTCATAATGGAAGCCGCCATTAAATGACCAGCAATCCCCGGAACATCACCCAGCATTTTTACATAGATGGCCATGACACCTCCCGCAACAGTGGCGAAGCCTCCGGTCATGACTGCCATTAATTCCGATTTAGTCATATTTTTTACAAAAGGTTTAATCATCAGAGGTGCTTCTGTCTGGCCCACAAAAATGTTGGCAGATACACTCAAAGTTTCCGATCCGCTGGTATGCATGGTTTTCTGCATGGCCCGGGCGATCCATTTCACTACAAACTGCATGATGCCTAAATGATATAACACTGTCACTAACGAAGAAAAGAAAATGATGGTGGGCAATACTCTGAAAGCAAAATTCAGTAAGGGTCCTTCAACGACCCCGCTGCCGAAAGATTTAAATAAAAAATCACCGCCCGCATCGGAAAAACTAAGAAGTTTTTTGATAACCGTGTCAACACCGCTGAAAAAAGGCTGACCAATGGGTGTTTTTAAAATAAAAAGCGCGAATGAAACCTGGAGCATAAGTCCCCAGAATACAAGTTTCCAATTTATTGCTTTGCGGTTGTTGGACATGCCGTAGGCGAGTCCTAATAAAACTGCAAATCCAATCAGGCCGATAAATCTTTCCATGCTTAGTTTTCCTCCGGTGCTTCATAACAATTGCGGCAGCGCGCTTCGTAAACGTTCGTTTCTCCGATAATTACCTGATCTTTTTCTTTGGTCAGGCGCTGAGTGCGGTTGGCAGGATTTCCGCATTTCACACAGATTGCCCTGAATTTATCCAGATATTCTGCCTCGCACATAATTTTCGGCATGGGGCCAAAGGGCAGGCCCCTGAAATCGGAATCCAATCCGGCCACTACAACTCTTTTGCCCTCTGCAGCAAGTTGTCTGCATACGTCTACCAGTGATTCATCAAAAAATTGTGCTTCATCAATGCCCACAACTTCCATATCTACAGCTAATTCTGGAATTTCCCGTACATTTTTGACAGGTTTTGAATCAAGTTTGGATTTATTATGGGATACTATCTCGTCGATGCTGAACCTATTATCAATTGCAGGTTTAAAGATAATAACCTTCATTTTGGCGATTTCTGCACGGCGCAGACGGCGGATTAGTTCTTCGGTTTTACCGGAGAACATAGAACCGCAGATTACTTCGATCCAGCCGGAGTTCTTTGGCGTTAATGTCATATAATATTTCCGGGGTTAATATTCCTATTCCAGGCTGAAATTTGAACATTGTTGGGTATTAATTTGGATTCCAATTTCTAAAGATTCATGTGCTAGGATAGAATAGCGTTAATTTTAGTCCTTAATAGATCAATAGCTACTTTATTTTCGCCGCCTTCAGGGACGATAATATCGGCATAATATTTGGAAGTTTCCACAAATTGTTCATGCATTATTCGGACTGTTTTTAAATATTGATCAATAACCGATTGTACGCTTCGGCTTCTTTCTTTCACGTCTCTTGTGAGGCGCCTGATAAATCGAATATCGGCCGGTGTTTCAACATAGATTTTTATATCCATCAGTTCCCGAAGAACGGAAAAATGAAGGGCATGGATACCTTCCACAACAATCACACGGTGGGCGCTGACTTTACGTGTTTCCTGCAAACGCTTATGACGAGAAAAATCGTAAATGGGGACCTCTATATCAATACCCTCCAGCAGCTGAATCAGCTGATGGCTGAATAAATTAATATCAATGGCCGCCGGGTGATCAAAATTTTGTTTTTGACGCTCTTTAAAACCGAGATCAGATAAATCCCTGTAGTAGGAATCCTGTTCTATTACTACAACTTCCCCTTCCCCGTATTCTATTAAAAGCTGCTTGGCTATACTGGTTTTTCCGGAACCTGTACCGCCGGAGATTCCAATCATTATAGATTGATCAGGCATGGTCTTTTTTTTAATTAAATTCAATGGATTAACGGTTATTAAATAGCTGCCGGTTAATCAGGGTAATTTTTCTGCCCCGAAAGCCCCGGGCAGTAATTCTTTACTGGAGAATTGCTGTTCTTTGCCCTCGGCATCAATAGTTATGATGGGAATATCTCCGCATAATTCCCAGATCACCTGACGGCAGGCCCCGCAGGGAGTGCCCCCATTTTCTGTGGCAACGGCCATGGCTTTAAATTTTTTATGGTTTTCTGCAATTGCTGTGAAGAGAGTAGACCTTTCGGCACAGATAGACAGTCCATAACTGGCATTTTCTACATTACACCCGCCAATAATAATGCCTGCTTCCGTTATTACAGCTGCTCCCACGGAATAATTTGAATATGGAGCCCGGGCCAGCCCTCTCATTTTCAAGGCTCTTTCGATTAATTTTTTCATTCTTTTAAAGTATCAAACCATTCCAAAGCACCTGCAATTGCAGGGATTGCTCCGCCGACGTGAGTCGCCCCGGAGATTGTAATTAGCTTTATATCGGCGCCGTGTTCGCTCAGCTCATTAAAGGCGGTTACTGCATTGGAGTAAGGCACGGCATCATCGGCATCACTATGGTACAGCCTGATGGAAGCTATGGGGGACCAGTCTATGAGACTGTTCGCTTTAAAAGCCGCTTTTAATTCCTGTTCGCCGTCACCCAGAAGACCAGCTAAAAATTCAGGCGGCACAAGGTCTTTAATTACAGGTGTTAATTCATTATTTATGTCAGACAAAGTATGGGTTCCATCGAATAGATCCCAGATTTTACCAGCGTAGGGAGCCTGAAAAAATTCATCCATTCTATCCCAGCCGTAAATTGAACTGTAAGCAGCGGCCACATAGGCAAAATACGAGGGATAGGCAAATTCTTCTGAACTGAAACTCTCCAAAGCGGTGCCTAAAACATCATGGGGTCCGGCCATGGGCGCTGAAGCAATAATGTTAAATTCACCAGGGAATTCCTGCTCCATCTCCTTATGGGCGGCCATAGTAACATAACCGCCTTCTGAATACCCCATAAGAAAAATTTGTCCATTTAATTTTATTTCATTTTCACAGGCAAAGGATTCTGAAGCTCTAACCATATCAATGACTCCGTGGGCGACGCTGGCATGAATATAGGGGTGAAACACATCGGTTGATACACCCAGTCCAAGATAATCGGGTGAACAGGTTACATAACCTGCTGAAGCTGAGAATAAAGATTCAAAAGCAAATAAAGGCGTTACGGAGGCAACATTTATGGCGACTGTTTCCGTACCGTGCTGGGCGCTGAGTAAGGGGAAGCCGGATTCTGAGTCTGTATCTGGCACAAAAATGGCTCCGGAAGCCTGCCGCGTTATACCCTGCCAGTCAATTGTTTCATACACAACGGAAAATACATTTACATCGTATTCCGGAACTCTTCCTAAATCTACATCCCAGTCATCCAATAAAGACTGGAGGTATTCTGTAGAAATAGTTCCTTTGTCTACTGCTGATATTAATTGTCCGCGCCCGTCATCCCTGTCACAGGGAATAGAATCGGACGTTTCACAGGCAAAGAAAAAAACAATTAAAAATAATAACGAAAGATTATTTTTCAATTGCTATTCCTTCAACTTGATTATTTTAAACAAATGCTGTATGATTATGCCGGCGATAAATCCGCCGATATGCGCAAACCAAGCTACTCCTCCGGTTGTATCAAAGCCAAGACTTCCAAGTCCGCTGGTAAATTGAATAATAAACCATATTCCTAATACCAGATAAGCCGGAACCTGAATGGTTGTAAAGAAAATAACAATAAATACAAATACGTGTACCCTGGCATGGGGAAAGCGTATCATATAGGTGCCCAGTACACCGGCTATGGCGCCGCTGGCACCGACCATGGGTATGATGGAATCAGGGTTTATGGTGATCTGGGCGAAACTAGCTGCCAGACCGCATAAAATATAAAAAACGAGAAAACGTACATGCCCCATAGTACTTTCCACGTTATCACCGAAAACCCATAAAAACCACATATTCCCCACGATATGCGCAACGCCTCCATGCAGAAACATGGAAGTAATTAAGGACAGCATGGAAAATTGAGCCGGTATCAGGCCAAATGTGTAAATGATATTTGCAGCAATTTCGGGATCCTTTAATTTCAGTCCGAATTGGAAGAAAAATATAAGAGCATTTAAACCGATCAATCCAAAGGTAACATAGGGTACCAGAATGCGGGGATTATCGTCTTTATAAGGAAATAACATTATTTAATCCCGAAAGTGATTGTTTTTTGAACCTCATTGCCGGCGCGGTCCTGGACTTTAACCGACAGGGTGTGTTCTCCCGTCGAAAGTGTCTTTGTTAAATTATAAGAAATTTCTTTTTTTTGGGGCTGATAGGAAAAACGTACGTTCTCCTGATCCAGCTCCAGGCTGAAAGTATCTTCTTCCGGATTTATCCCGGATAAATTATCATTTACCACAATGCTCAGACGATGCAGTTCATAACCATTGTATTTGCCGTAATTGCCGGGATGCATAGAAATGATTTCCGGGGCTGTCAAATCCTGGATTACGGCCACTGCATTCAACTCTCTGATCTCGCCTGTCAG
>JAZFSI010000029.1:0-2051 GCA_036446075.1 Fidelibacterota bacterium | reverse complement strand
AAACAGGGGATAAGATAGCAGAAATCAGAAGGGTGAATAGTTAAAAATGGATGCTGGGACTTAAGTTAAGATTTCGGAGAAAGCTTGACTTAAGAACTGATGATAATTCAGGATCTTTCCCAATCCTTAAGTCAGCTCCACTTAATGCTCAAAATCAAGTCCGGGGCTTATTTTATCTTTTAACATACTATCAACCAAGCTTCATTATTTTGATAAATTAATTTAACTTTGCCCAATGGAGTATGTCTAAATAGGCACGTGGATGAAATCGGATCATGAACTTATTAAGGAATTTAACGCAGGATACAAACCGGCCTTTGATGAATTGGTTGGAAGGCACCTGGCAGAATCTTATGCCTATTTTTTACGGCTTACCGGTAATGAATCTGAAGCAGAAGATCTTGTTCAGGAGGTATTCCTTAAAATTTATAAGGCTCTTAATAAATTTCGTTTTGAATCCGAATTTAAAACATATCTTTTTCGTGCAAACGTCAACCACGGCAATACATACCTTAAGCGTAATAAATGGCGAAATCTCCTGCACCTGGATCAAATTCAGGAAGCAGGTTATATCGACAATTACAGGGAAAAAGTCTGGAAGAGCAATGAACTCTGGGACGCTGTGGGTACCCTGCCTCACAAACAGAGGATGATAGTTATGATGAGAATAGCACAGGAATTACCATATAAAGAAATATCCGGGATATTGGAAATATCTGAAAATGCAGCAAAAGTTAATTATCACCATGCACTGAAAGCCTTAAAAAACAAAATAAACCATGACTGATACTGGCTTAGACAAACAATTAAAGCATATTAAGGAATTACAGGTTAATGTTCCTGATCTTGATATATTTTTAACCAATCTCCATGAAAAAAGAAAATCTCAGGAAGATCGCCGTAAGGGATTTTTTAATGGGATTGCAGCCGGAATTCTGGTTTTATTAATTGGATTATTTACAGCCGCACAATTAACGGTCAATCCCAGTGAAATCTGGGTAGTAGATTATTTTCCGGAAATGATTATTGATGATGACACAGATTTACTAGTATATGAACTGGCTTATTACCTGGTCCGGGAAAGTGATGATATGATATTAACCATTAATCTCTTAGATCAGATAAATTTTGAGCCTGTCAACTCAATGTTGGAGGAAATGCAATGAACAGGAATGTTTTTATAGTTTTTGCCCTGATTTTGAGCAATTTAATTGCTCAGCCCGGAAGACCGGGCGGACCCGGAAGCCCATATGGTGAACGCATGAAAATGATGTCCATGTGGAAACTTACAGAATACCTGGAATTGGATGAAAACCAGGGGGATAAATTCTTCCCGAGTATGCGTGTTCACCGTGACGGAATCCAGAAGATTCAAACAGAAGAAATGGAGATTTTCATTAAATATAAAGAAAAAATCTCCGCCGGAGAAGAAATATCAACCAAGGATGTTTCTATTGTGCTGGACAAAATTCAAAAGCTGGAACAGAAAAGATTGGATGCGCGCCTGCAGTTCGTTCGAGATTCTGATAAAATTCTCGGCCCTACACAGCAGATGAAATTATTGATGTTTGAGGGTCATATGAAAAAACAGATTTATAATAAAATGGGCGAATTTCAAAAACAACGAAAAATGAAAATGCGAAAAGATAGGAAAAATCGAAAAGCAGGGAAATAATAGGGAGTTTTAAAGCTTTATTTTATCAAACCCCTTAATTTATCGAGCTTGGGCTGAATAACCAGAGCGCAATAGGGTTGATTTGGATTTTTAACAAAATAATCCTGGTGGTATTCTTCTGCTTTATAAAAGATTTCTAAGGGTAAAATTTCTGTAACCAGTGGGGATTCGAATTTTTTACCTGCTAAATTAAATGATTTTTCCCCGATCTCCATCTGGCTCTGGTTATGATATAAGATAACTGATCTATACTGGCTTCCAATATCTCCGCCCTGCCGGTTAATTGTGGTGGGATCATGAGCCTGCCAAAATATATCCAAAATTTCTCCATAAGTGATTTTACCCGGATCGAAATAAATTTGACAAACTTCTGCAT
>JAZFSI010000028.1:0-4424 GCA_036446075.1 Fidelibacterota bacterium | reverse complement strand
TCTAATCCTTAGGAGGGATTTGTTCTATCCGTTGAACTACAAGGGCAGGCTTAAAATTACGGCAATTTTAAATATGAGAGGTAGCAGGAAATTGATCTGTTAATAATTTTTTAATACAATTTTAAACGGCAGCTTCTATTTTTAGAAGTTCAGTTAAAATATTAAATTAATTTAATCCTTCCTTTATCAGACTGCGGGTCATGAGATTTACAACTGCTTCTCTGGGATTCAAATCGTGAAATAATATTTTATAAACAGCATCAGAGATTGGCATTTCTACGGCATATTTTAGTTTTAAATCATGAACAGATTGAGCTGTTTTTATGCCTTCGGCAACCATATCCATTTCATCCAGTACCTCTTTTAACTTTTTACCCTGACCGATTGATTCTCCAACAAATCTATTTCTGCTGTACCGGCTTAAGCAAGTGGCTATTAAATCACCAATACCGCTTAATCCGGAAAAAGTTTCTGCCCTAGCCCCCATGGCCAATCCTAAACGGGAGATTTCAGCTATCCCGCGCGTTAAAAGAGCAGCTTTTGTATTATCTCCATAATTAATACCGTCACATATTCCTGCTGCAATTGCAATAATGTTTTTCAGGGAACCTCCGATTTCCACGCCCATTATATCGGAATTTGTATAAACACGTAGATTCCGGGAAGAAAATAAGGTTTGAACCCTTTCCGCCGAATAAAGTGAATAGGAAGCTGAAACCAAAGTGGTGGGCTGAAATTTTATTACTTCCTCGGCATGGCTGGGTCCATATAAAGATACAATTTTATCCAAACCATGGTTTGTTGTTTCCTGAATCACTTTACTCATTGTAAGTAATGTATCGTTCTCGATTCCCTTGGCAACATTAACTATAATTGTTTCTTTTAATAAACTATCCCGGGCTGAAGTCATAACTGATCTGACCACATGGGATGGTACTGCAATTACAGCGAAATCAGCCGATCTTAATGATTTTGAAAGATCCGGCTCAAAGCTAACGACCCGGGGAAACTCAAAACCTGCCAGGTGGGGGTGTTTATAAGTCGCGGACATTGTATCCACTTTCTTTGGATCATGATGCCAGGCTGTAACTTTATGACCATTTCCAGATAATGTCTTTGTTAAAGTGCTGCCCCAGGTCCCGCACCCCAATACAGTGACTTTCATGGTATCCATTTTTTAAAACCAATCAACTCGATTATACGTTATAAATTTCCTCAATAACATGCGCAAAATTCTTCTCAACCACTTTACGCTTAATTGATAGTTTTGGGGTCATTTCTCCGCTTTTTATAGTCCATTCCTGTCCTAATAGAGCAACTTTTTTAACTCGTTCATAATGAGAGAAATTCGACATGACTTTTTCAATTTCCTGATCATAAAATTCAAGTACAGTTTTATTTTTGACCAATGCTTTTTTGTCTTTAATGGTAATGTCATTTTTCTGGGCCCATTCCAAGAGGATATCAAAAGCCGGAACTATTAGAGCAGATATAAATTTTCTGCGATCACCAAGTACTAGACATTGTTCAATGAATTTATTGCCTGTTAAAGCTAATTCCAGAGGCGTGGGAGCTACATTTTTCCCACCTGCAGTAACCAGTAAACTCTTTTTACGGTCAGTAATTTTTAGATAATTATCCTCGTCAAATTCGCCTATATCTCCCGTATAAAACCAACCTTCCGAATCTATGGCCTCAGATGTGGCTGCTTTATTATTATAATAACCGGTCATTACATTATCACCTCTGCAGAGAATTTCGCCATCTTTTGCAATTTTTACTTCGACACCGTCAATTGCTTTGCCAACCGTTCCGAATTTAATTAGCTCTAAACGATTACAGGTGATCACGGGGCTGGTTTCGGTTAGTCCGTAACCTTCGATAATCGGCAGCCCGGCGGCCATGAAAAATTCACCAATTTCCTTAGAAAGGGGTGCACCTCCCGAAATAAATAATCTTAATTTTCCTCCTACTCTAGATTTTAATTTTGAATATACCAGTTTGTCCGCAAGTTTAAATTTAAGACCTAAAATGCCTGGTACGGTCTGACTGCGCCTTAGATATTTCGAGGCTTCTTTCCCAACATTGATCGCCCACCAGAATATTTTCTGTCTTAAAGCCGGGTCTTTACTGACTTTATCCAAAACTTTCGCATATATTTTTTCATATAACCTGGGAACAGCAATTGTAATAGTGGGGCTTACATCCAGCATATCAGCTGCTACGGATTCTACGCTTTCTGCAAAATATGTGGTACCGCCATTTGCAAACCCGCTGAAATGACCGGTCATACGTTCGAATGAATGGCTGAGAGGTAAAAATGATAAAAATACATCATCGGAAACCATAGGCATAGCAACATGTGCACTAATTATATTGGAACAAAGATTTTTATGTGTCAAAATTACCCCTTTTGGATTTCCCGTCGTTCCACTGGTATAAATTAAAGTTAAAAGATCATCCGGATTTATGTGTCTGGTAGACTCCGCGTATGAAAATCCCGTAGATTTTATGTACTGTTCTCCTGCATCCTGGACATCCTTAAAACCTTGTATCCTATTTTCACTGTCATTAGTATCATCCATGGTGATAATCCCCCTGAGATTGGGACAATCCTGAATAAATGTAAGAATTTTATCGGTCTGTTCAGAATTCTGGGTAATAATGAATTCGGCATCGGAATCTTCAATTATATATTTTATCTGGGGACTAATTAAAGTCGGGTAAACCGTAACCGAGCCGGCCCCGAGACCTGCTAAGGCATAATCGCTGATACCCCAGCGCGGACAATTGCCGGAAAGAATCGCAACTTTACTATCTTTTTTAACGCCCAGACTCGCCAGGCCGGCAGAAAAAAGTTCAACCTGGTTCCCGATTTCCTTAAAAGTCAGGCCCACCCATTGGCCTTCCTTTTTTTCGTAATATGCAATTTTATCTTTATATTTATCTACTGATTGGAGGAACATTTCCGGTATTAGTTTGAATGACATATAATTACCCATATTTAATTAAGGCTTAAATCTATTGACAAATTTTGATCAAGACCCATAATTTCTTACAATAAATTATTTAATAATTTTAAAGTTAGTCTTTGATTAGCCGGGGTGGCGGAATTGGTAGACGCGCCTGACTCAAAATCTGGTGGCCGCAAGGCCGTGCGAGTTCGAGTCTCGCCCTCGGTACATCTTAATTAGCAATAAAAATAATGCTTGCATTAAGTTGATTAAACTATTACTTTAAGCTATGAAGGTGCTGGCTTGGTACCTTTGGTATGTGGAAGGGGTAGAGCTTCATTATGTTCCGAGGTCATTGTGAAGTCTACCCCCTTTTTTATCTATTAACACTTCATTAAATACTTTAACTGTTACCTGTTTATCCTTATATTTATTAAGAAAATCATATATAACATTTACTTTAACTAACTCTGAAAGTATAACTTCATATTCTCTTAATCTGGTAAGTGCCAAATTTAACTGGTACCGCACTGAATCCTGCTTTTTGGCGTAACAATTCGCATAGGCTCCCGTCAGCATAAGAAACACTTTTAAGGGATTTCTGCGCTGATCAGGACCAATAATTTTCCATAATTGTTCCCATTCATGATGAGCCTTACGAAATTTCCCCTGATTGAAATAATCTACACCTGTAAAAAAAGAGTTTAGTTCCGCCTGGTTCTTAAACATAAAAAATAGGGTTCGAAAAATCGAACCCTGTTAAATAAGCCAAACGTTTGCTGATAGAACTATTTTTTCTTCTTTTTATCATCTTCCGGAGGATTAACTAAATCATTGACCTGATTTTGAATTGCAGTTAATGTTTGTTCTAAATCTGCAAATTTACGACGGTTCAGCCTGCGCTGACTATCGAAAGAATCTTGCAGATCAGATAAATCTGCCTTGACACGTTCAACATTTTTATCGTTTATACGTTTATATTCATCCAAATCATATTGAACATCATCTATTAATGAGCCCAGGGAATCGGCGTTACTCTTTATCAATTCAGCGTTGGACAGAATATCTTGTTGAGCACGGCGGATATGTTTACCCCGGCCTTCGAAGCGCAAATTGAGTTTTCGCAAGTCTTCCCTGAATTCCTTATTTACAATATCAACGTGTTCCTGATCCTGTTTATTTAACACATTCATTCTGGTTTTCATATCCTCGGCCATTCATTGGAAATAACCTCCGGCTATTATCAGCACGATTAATAATCCAAAAATAATTTTATCCTTAATACTCATTCTTCCCTCTATTTAATTTTTAATTATTCCTTCCAGACGTTTTTCATACAGACTTAATTCCGGCGGTGGATTATCTGTATCAATGACCTGATTTTTATGTTCAGATCCAGGCTCTGGAGAATTTTTAATTTTTTCTAAAAGCTGGTCCTTTTTCTCAGAGTTTTCCTTAAGAGCGGTCAAA
>JAZFSI010000027.1:0-5269 GCA_036446075.1 Fidelibacterota bacterium | reverse complement strand
TGAATTTTAGAGAATTGATTATTTAACCAAGAAGAAGAACTTTACTGCGGGAACTTGATTCATAAACATGATGATATAATTTTGCAGAGTCAACGCCTAGAAGTATTCACAATATATCAATTTCATGGCATATTTCATTCGTATTATTATGGCGAAATGATCCTGTATCGGTCAATATAGCCGTATATAATCCATCGCATAATTCTAAACTAAACTCCGCATCGGCAAATAGTAAATAATTGTATATCATTTCTCCTGTAGCCGCGGCAGAGGTATCAATCAAATCCTGGCTGAATTTTCCTTTACCGGTATCCGGATGGTGATCAATATTAACAGTATAAATATTTTTTTCTGAAAGATGTTCACCAATTCCGCGTAATCTTCCAAAATCACCGACATCAAATACAAGGGCCAAATCGACTTTACTGATCCAATTATCATGCAGTTCCGGATCATAAGTTTCAAAAATTTTATTTTTGTTTAAAAAATCAAACTCTGCCGGCAGTTTAGATATATTGATAATGCGGCAATTTTTATTTATAAAACGTAAATGATGCCACATTGCAGCGGCAGAACCCAAGCCGTCCCCATCCGGATTCTCATGAGTGGTCAGCAGAATATTATCCGCTGCCATTATGTTCTTGTGTATGGATTTCCAATTAATCATGATTTTTCAAGCATAGAATTTAATATTATTTAAAGATTTTAAACTATAAGATAGATGGCAGGAAAAATTCCCAGAATTTTTCTGTTAGAAGTGACAAGTTACGAGTTACGAGCAAGAGGGAAAAATGTTACGGGTGACGAGTAAACCAAAAAAAATCCATTATTCCAGGACTTGAGTTAACGGCACGAAGTGCAGCTGACTAAAGGATTGAGAACCGGGGAAAGTTGAAACCGTATAGTCGCTATACTGCTTTAAAGGGCCACCGACCTTTGTATTGATTCCACCTTCCACCTGATTTCATTCTTCACTGCTCACTCCTCACTTCTCACTGAAAATATTCAGAGAATATTTTCCCCTCTCATCCATCCCTTTTACTGCGTTTCCACAAAACCTGGTCTTTACCCAAATTATGCATGTGAAATCTGGCCAGTACAAATAAATAATCGGAAAGTCGATTTATATATTTAATCCAAATATTTACGTCTGCTCCGGATTCTTTAAGAATCACAATACTGCGCTCAGCTCTGCGGCAAATAGTCCGGCATAAATGCACGCGGCTGGAAAATTCGTCTCCCCCCGGTAAAATAAATTCTTTTAAGGCCGGCAGGGATGAATTCATTTCGGCGATCCTTTCTTCCAGAAATTTGAGTCTTTTCTCTCCTAACAGGCTGCCCTCCCTGCCGGGCAGAGACATTTCCCCGCCTAAATTAAATAAATCCTGCTGAATTTGCTCTAATTCAACATCAGCATAATCACTGGCCTTAAGCCGTGTAAAACCAAGGCAGGCATTTAATTCATCCAGATCGCCTAATGCTGCAATTCTAGGGTGGGATTTTGCCACAATCTGCCCGTCACCCAGGCTGGTACGGCCCCCGTCTCCCGCTTTGGTAGTAACTTTTGTAATCCTCATTAAAAGAATATAAAACTTATTACGAGAAAAAGAGGAATTAGAATTGGGATGGACCATTTGAATAAATAGCCGAAAAATGAAGGCATTTTAAGGCCGGATGATTCCGCAATGGATTTGACCATAAAATTGGGTGCGTTTCCAATATAGGTATTGGCCCCCATAAAAACTGCTCCCATGGAAATCGCCAGTAATGTCTGGCTTAAAGGACCCATTAAAACCTGGGGATCACCCCCTGCAGTATTAAAAAATACCAGATAGGTCGGTGCATTATCAAGAAAGCTCGATAAAATACCCGTAGACCAAAAATACATGCTGTTAACGGGTCCGTCATCATTTGTCACTGCACCAATAATTCCTGCCAGAGTACCCTTCGTACCTGATTTTAAAATTGCTATGGCAGGAATTATTGTAATAAATATGGCTGAAAAAAGTTTTGCCACTTCGAGCATGGGAAACCAGGTGTATTCATTGGCCGTACGAATATCTTTGGAAGTTAGTTTCCAGCTAAGGAATGTGAACACAAGCAAGGACAAATCCCGGACTATATTCTGTAATTCCAAATTGACATAGGCCCAGGAAAAATTAATCTCCGGGTGCCAAATTCCGCTTAACAATACGGAACCGATAACACCTGATAATAATAAGAGGTTCACTTTCCCTTCCAGGCCAAGCTTAAAATTCTCCCCGGTTTCTATTAAAACAGGTTTTTCATTTTTATAATGGTAGGAGTCCAGAACGAAAAATATGATCAATAGAGCTAAAGCCATAAATATAAAGGGCAGCAGCATCGCTTTTGTAGTCCAGAAAAAATCGATTCCTTTTAAAAAGCCCAAAAACAGGGGCGGATCACCAAGGGGAGTCAGGGAACCTCCGATATTGGCCACCAGAAAAATAAAAAATACGACGATATGAACCTTTTTTTTACGATGTTTGTTGGCCCTCAATAATGGTCTGATTAACAGCATGGCCGCCCCTGTGGTTCCCATCCAGCTGGCCAGCAGAGTGCCGATTAAAATCATAGAAGTGTTTACCATGGGGGTGCCGACCAGGGTGCCCGTTAAACGTACTCCGCCGGATATTGTAAACAGGGCCAGGAGCAGAATAATAAAGGGAATGAACTCCAACAAGGTTACATGCAGTAACTCATAAATGCTTACTTTTAATCCTTGGGTAATAAAAAGAGGAATTATCAATAATATAGCCCAAAAAAACGAAATTTTGCCAAAATTCTGATGCCAGAAATGGGGCGCAATGAGAGGCAATACAGAAATTGAGAACAAAATCCCAAGGAACGGAATTACCCATAATATGGAAAGTGATTCTCCATTTAAATGCGGGACGGCGCCGGGATCTCCTGCGGCAAGAGCTGCTGCCGGCAGGACAATTATTAGAATCAGGATTTTTAAATTTTGCATTTTATTAATTTTTGCATCAATTGTGTAAATATTTAGAAATTTTATCTGATTTTCAACAGGAAATTAAATTGAAGGAAGGAAACAGCCATGATCTTTTTCAGAAATTATGGTATACTATAATATAAAATGAATATCGTCGGAATAAAAATCGCATTATCAAATTTTTCCTCAAAGAAATTAATTTATCTTCTCCATGACAAAAATATTTTTAAAAAGGCGTAAATTCAAGCATGAATATTTTATTTACAATCTTATTTTTGGGAGTCGCCCTGACAGGACTGGCAATTGGCATAATCTTTAACAATAAACCTCTACAGGGTTCCTGCGGAGGATCCGGAAAAGAATGCGTCTGCCTGAGCGGAGATGTTTGTGAATATAAAAATGAAAATTCCAAAGGCAAAATATGAACCTTTTATCTGCTTTTCTATCTATTTAGAAGAATCATTATTTCGTAAAAATATTCATGGATAAACTTCTGATAGTTTCAAAGCTCTCATTTATCCGCAATATCCAAAAAGCTTCAAATCCATCCAGCGATTCTATTAATTTACGTCCGTCTTCCAGATTAAGAACCATTAAAGCAGTTGCCAGAGCATCAGCGTCCGTACAAGTGGGGCCCGTCACGGTAACAGAAACAATATTAGATTCTGCCGGATAACCGGTTCTGGGATCTATTATATGGGCATAAACCTTATTTTTAAATTCAAAATAATTCCTATAATTTCCAGAAGTAGCTAGAGCCCTGTCTGAGATTTGAATAACAGAATTTATTTTCTGTCCCGGCAATTTACCTTTTTCAGGATTATCAATACCAATCCGCCATTGCCTGCCTCTAATTCTACCTTTTGCTCTAACTTCCCCTCCTATTTCAACCAAAAAATCGGATCCGCCGGATTTTTGAATAAAATCGGCTATCTGGTCAACACCCCAACCTTTGGCAATTGACCCGAGATCCAATTTAATATTGGAGCTTTTCTTGTGCAGAAATCCACTTCCCAATTCAAAACCACTCATATTTACCGATTTTAAAACTTGACTAATTGCTGTACTGTCAGGCGGTTCCCAGCCTTCTACCCAATTATTCTGGGGTCCAAAACCCCAAATCTCAAGCAAGGGCATCACGGTAATGTTTAAAGCACCATCTGTAATCCGGTTCCAGTGATAAGCACGGTTTAATACTTCTGCAAAACCGGATGAAATGGGTGTCTCAAATCCGGCTTCCATGCGGTTAAATACGGATATTTCACTCTCAGGCAAGTAAGTTGACATTTGTCGATTTACTTTTTCCAGAAGAGAATCAATGCGGGTTTTTAAAATCACCTTGTTCCAGCCACTTTTATCTGCAATTTTGATACTATAGGTGGTGCCCATGGTAAACCCGTTAATTTCCATTGGTTCCGGTGATCCGCAATTCAAAAAAAACAGGAAAAAGAAAAAGCCCCTTATTAATCCGGGGCTTTTAATTGTTTTACAGGTTCTATTAACCGAATTTATCATAATCTATCATTTCCGGTTCAACTCCCAAATCATAAAGCATTTTATCTACCGCGTCAATCATCATGGGAGGGCCGCACATATAATATTCAATTTCTGTTGGATCTTCATGGTCTCTAAGATAGAGATCATATGCTGCCTGGTGAATGAAACCGGTCGGACCGGTCCAGTTATCCTCGGGAAAGGGTTCTGATAAGGCAACATTATAGGTAAAATTAGAAAATTCCTTTTCAAGAGCAGAGAATTCTTCGTGATAAAACATTTCCCGCACGGAACGTGCACCGTAAAAAAATGAAATTTTTCGTAATGTATGCTTGGACTTAAGCAAATCCAGGATGTGGCTGCGCATGGGAGCCATGCCTGCGCCGCCCCCGATATAAACCATCTCCCGTTGGGTCTCCTGGGCGAAAAATTCACCGTAAGGACCCGAAACTGTAACTTTATCACCGGGTTTTAAGTTAAAAATATAGGAAGATCCAATTCCCGGCGGTACTTCATTCCATAATTTGGGAGGAGGTGTAGCAATGCGCACATTCAGCATTATAATATTACCTTCGGCAGGGTAATTAGCCATGGAATATCCGCGAATATTTTCCTCGTCATTATTGGCCACCAAACCCCAAACATCGTATTTATCCCAATCAGGACGATATTCTTTTTCTATTTCCATGTCCTTAAAAGATAAATCATGGAAGACAGGAATATCCAGCTGGATATAACCGCCTGCTTTAAAATCAAGAGTTTTACCGGCCGGTAATTCAAGCACCAGTTCTTTAATAAATG
>JAZFSI010000026.1:0-6874 GCA_036446075.1 Fidelibacterota bacterium | reverse complement strand
TGGATCCACACCTTAAGACCATGGAAACAATTAAAACACGGCTGGAGGATTTTCTTGAAGAACGAGGGATTAAAACAGTGAATAGTAAAAAAAGTGACGGGTAAAAAAGAAGTCAGATTTCCCTGCCTCTGTCGCTACGCTGCTTCGCTCCCAGCGGGACAGGCAGAAGTCAGAGGGGGAAAATAGTTACGAGTTACGTGTGACGCGTTAGAAGTTAAATCAAAAGAAGAAATCCCAGATACAGTCGCGGTGTGTAAATGTAATTACCTTTTTTAACCTTTCGCGGAAAAATCTACGATTTTTCTAGTTTTTTCGCCAGGATAGATAGGCTGGCCAATTTCTCAATTGTAACTGTATATACGCCAAACGCAACTTCCACCCTGCCCCGTAAAATAAACAGATTTTCCCACAGCAGAAGATCTGCGTATTTTTGAAAAACGTCTGGGAACAGGACACATTCATAAATATCCGTTTCATCTTCCAGGGTTAGGAATTCCATAGGTTCACGCTTTTTTATGGTCTGGGTTACTTTCCTGGTAATATATACTCCCGCCAGATGTATGGTGTGATCAACATATTTGGATAAATCGCCTGCTTTACGCACCCGTCCCTTTAACAGCCGCAAATAAGGTTTCAGGGGGTGTTCGGAGACAGGAAATCCAAAAGATTCAATCTCTAATCGGCGCCTCTGTTCTGTTGACAGTTTATTTTTGATTGGCGCTTTTCCCCGAAGATTGCTGCCATAGAACGCCAGCTCTTCCGCAGCCTGTCCATTGGGCGCCGCTGTGCTTTTCATATAAAAATGAGCTACCCTGTAAGCAATTTCCTGGTGTGTCCATTCCGGAGCAAGACTTGCAAAACAACCGGAATTAGTAAAGGCCATTGCAGCCGAAAGATCCAACTCTACCCGGAGAAGAAAATCATCCAGACTTGTAAATAATCCGGCTTTGCGTTCTTCCAAAACAGCTTGTACGGCTTTCTTCTGCAAATTATGGATACTCATAAAGCCCATGCGAATGCGATCCTTATTCCCGCAATATTCCCGCCGGCTGCTGTTTATGTCCGGGGTCAAAATATTGAGCCCGAATCGCCGCGCTTCACTAAGATAGGCAAAGGGAGAATAGAAACCGCCCTGGTTAGAAATTACCGCGGCCAGGAATTCAGCCGGGTAATGGGCCTTAAGATAGGCACAGGTAAAAGATAACATGGCATAAGAGGCTGAATGGGGTTTGCAGAAAGAATAACCCACAAATGAAGCAATCATGCTCCAGACTTCTTCAATTAGTTCATCGCTGTAATTACGCCGCCTGGCACCGGCGCGGAATTTTTTATACCAGCGGGGAATCAAATGCTGCATGGAATCCCGGCTCATGGTTTTACGTAAAGCATCTGCTTCCGCATAACCAAAACCAGCCAGAACTCTCGCAGCCATGGATACCTGCTCTTCGTATACCATGATCCCGTAACTTTCATTTAAAAACCCCAGATCCTCATGTTTCAGTTTCCAGGACCGGCCATGTATACGTTCCAGCATAATGTTGGTAAAGCGATTGGCCGCCGGGCGAATAATGGAAGAATAGATAACCACATGTTCAAAATCAACCTTACCGGCCTTGGCCAGCAATTGACGGGTAGCGGGACTTTCAATATAAAAGACACCCATGGTTCTGCCGCTTTTCATGAGATTTTCTGTTTTTTTATCTCCCACCGGCTGGATATTGTGATAGTCTATATATTTACTTCGAGAAACAGCTGTACCGTAATTCAGATTGATCTGGCGCAGAGTATCCCGGACCACGGCCAGGGAACGATTCCCCAATATATCTATTTTAAGCAAACCAGAATCTTCCACCTGGTCTTTTTCCCATTCCACAATTTGTACGCCTTTAGGCGCAGTTAATACAGGTACATATTTCCGAATTTCATCAGGTACTATCACTACACCGCCGGGGTGAACTGAGGGATGACGAAATATACCCACAATTTTCTCGCTATGACTCAGAATTTCCAAAAGTGTGTCATCCAGATTAACACCGGCAAAACGCGGGTCCGATTTTACCCATTGGGCCAGGTCCTGCCGGGAATTATGCCATCCAATCCGCTTAGTAATGCTTTTGATCTCCTCGTTGGATAAACCGTACACCTTGGCGACTTCCCGGATAGCCGAACGCTGTTTCAAAAATACCTGGCTGGCCACCATGGCCGTGCGCTCATTTCCATATTTACGAAAAATATATTCCAGAATATCGTCTCGTTCGTCCCAGGGAAAATCCACATCAATATCCGGCATATCCTCTCGTTCCGGATGAATGAAGCGCTCAAACTGCAGGTCGTAACGCAGGGGATCTACCTGGGTAATAAAAAGACAGTAACTCACTATGGAAGCCGCTCCGGAACCCCGGCCGATAGTGGCTCTGGTTTGTTCGACAATATCCTTAACTACCAGAAAATAAGGGGCAAAACCTTTCTGGGTAATTAAACTAAGTTCATATTCAATGCGCTGTTTTATTCTTCCTGTGATTTCATGGTAGCGCTGCCCTGCTCCCGCATAAACTTTTTCTCTAAGTTTTTTACTTGACCGGCGGGTATCCTTAAGTGAAAGATGAGGGAAAATGGTGTTTTGAAAAGACCAATCCGTTTTACAGCGTTCTGCCAGATAGAAGCTATTATTCAGGGCTTCCAGGCTGTTGGGAAAAAGACGGATCATATCTTTTTCGGAGCGGAACCAGTGTTTATCTCCGGAACCGTTTTCCGGCGGCAGTTTGGAAAGGGTCGTATTCGTATCAATAGCCCTTAAAATGCGCTGGGTCTGCCATTCTTCCCGTTTAATAAAATAGACATTTCCCGTAGCTGCGCATTCGAGTTTAAAACGCTTGCTTAATTCCCGGGCCTGCTGTTCGCTCATGCCCGGACGCAATTCCACAAAAAGATGACTGTTGGGAATAAAGCGGCTCAAAGCTTCCAGGGTCTTTTCCTCATGGGCCAGAATGAACAAACCCGGACTATCTTTTAATAATTCAGCGGCTGAAAGCTGATTTTCGTCATGAACAGCAGAAATGGTGCGGCAGAGGTTTTCATAACCAATCTGGTTCTCTGCCAGAAGAACAATATCAAACCGGGACGTTACAAGATTAGCGCCGGCCAGGGGCTGAATTCCGGCAGCTCTGGCCTGCTGAACGAAACGGATAAAACCCCAAAGTCCATTCACCTCTGTAAGCGCCATATATTTCTGTCCCAGCTTCCGGGCGGCAGCTATCAAAGCAGGCTGGGACGCGGTTCCGCGCATGGGGGAGTAATTTGAATGAACGTTCAGATGGGCAAACATGGGATTCCATATCAGTTTTTAACATTCATGGCCCATTGAATTCCGCCAAATCCATGCCGCCTGCGAATAATTTCCAGGGCTTCGGCTAAAGACGCATTACGTACATCCGGACCTGGAAACAGGGTTTCTTGTGCGGCGTGCTGTAGAAAATCTGTAACATCTATTAATACGGAGCGGATACGGTTGCGGCGTGTATTGGCCAGTTCAAACAGCCGCCAGGCAGCTGCGAACACTGAGAAATCATCGTTGGCCGAAAAACTGCCCTTACGCACATGGCGGAAGCCGTCTGTATAATGTATTTCCAGGCGAACTTTTTTAGAAATTCTGGAATTCCGGCGCAGTTTGAAAGCCACCTGTTCCGCCAGATTTTTTACGACACCCCATAAAATCATTTCATCATTGCTGTCCTCAGGAAGAACAGTCTGCTCCAGAATATGGTCTTTTAATATGGGCGGTTTCACAACGGAAGTATCCTGCCCGTTTGATTCCCTGGTCAAACGCAGGGAATGGGGGCCGAACAGGATTCGGGCATCTTCCGGAAAGGCAACCACAGCTTGAATCTGCCGGACCTGTTTCAGTATTAAAAAGCGGATCATTTTTAAGACTACAGGTTCGTTCGCCGCCGGAATCACCGGAGAATCCAGAGGGGAAAGAAAATTTGATTCTCCGCCGGAAGCTACACGATGTATCCGTTCCGGCACCACTGCTGTGGCAATCCGGCTCACCAGTTTGCTGGTACTAATACCCACCACAGATAAAAGGCTGATCTGGTCGCGAATAATATCTGAAAGTCGAAACCCGGTCTGTTCATGGCTGCCGTGCAGGCGTTCCGTACCGGTCATATCAAGATAAAATTTTCCATAACCGGCCGGTTCAACCAGAGGTGTAAATTTCTGAACCGCAGCATAAATATAACTGTTCAAGCGGGCATAAAGGGAACGGTTATAAGGCAAAAGCAGAGCACTGTGGCTCATTTCCCGGGCCAGAGAAACTTTCATGCCCCTGGTCAGCCCTTCGGCTCGCGCCTCCCCGGACAAAGCCACCACCGTTCCATTCTGATGATGGGAAGAAATGATGGCCAGAGGGCGAGTGCGCAGGGAAGCGTCCAGAGTCCGCTCTGCCTGAAGTTGAAAATCTTTCAGACGGAGATGAAATATGCAGGCCAAGATACTGTACCCCCTAACAGGTTTTTGAGCAGTCGCAGGGGCAGGACAAAATCATTAATATTCCCGGAAAGAATAGAGCAATACTCCATTGATTCTAAAATCATCCGAACGCTTGATTTGAATCACGGGAAAATCCGGATTTCGAGGATGCAGTTCCACGCCGCCGGATTTGGGATAATAATGCTTAAGGGTGGCTTCCCCGTTAATCAGGGCCACTACAATCTGCCCGGGGCTGGCCTGGTGTGCTTTGCGCACAATTATATAATCTCCATCCTCAATATGATCGCCTTCCATGGAATTCCCCTTTACCCGCAAAACAAAATTTTCCGGATGCATAAAGGGCGCCGGAACATCTACTGTATCTGCATTTTCCAGAGCTTCAATAGGTTCTCCTGCAGCAATGAGTCCCAGCAGAGGCAAACGGGCTTGGACAGAAATATTCTGTTCTTCGGGCAAAACTAAAGCCCGTTTGCCGTTGGGACCTTTGGCACGGTTCAGATAACCGCTGCGGGTAAGAGCATTGACATACCAATGAACTGTGCCCGGAGATTTAAACCCTAATTTTTCCATAATTTCTCCATAAGAGGGAGAATGACCCTTATCCAGATTATAGCGGCTGATAAAATCCAGAAACCGTTGCTGTTTGGGTGACAATGTCATGTTAAACCTCCAAAAATGTCTATTGCTCGTAAGTTTCTCGTAAGTATTTTACAGTGTTTCCACCTTCAAGTCAAGAAAAAATTCACAGCCCCCCCCCTCTCTGGCTTCCGGTATCCGATTTCTTTTCTCGTAACTCGTCACCCGTGACAGGGAAATTCTTATAAGAATTTCACCCTGTCACTCTTTTTTCCCTTTGACTTCTTTTCCTCGAAAAGTCGTACTATTGTAGTAACAGTTTCCGGAACCCTTTTTCCTATCTTCCGGAAAATGAAAACAATTGTAAATCTGGTCAAATTCAGCGCTTTCATCTCCTGCGGCAGTTTACTCCAGGCCCAGGTTATCATGACCGAAGTAATGTTCAACCTCGACGGCAGTGATAGTCCCAATGAATTCATCGAATTATACAATACCTCTCAAATTGATTCCATAAACTTAAGCGGCTGGACTATCCGGGATAATTACAGCCTGGACGACCTGAAAGATAACGGCTCGGGTTTAATATTGCCGCCGTCCGGTTATGGCCTGATTCTGGAGGGAGATTATATTCCCGGCAGCGGATTATACACCGGCTTGTTTCCAGGCGGCTTGATTTTGCTTAAAGTAGACGATAAATCGATTGGAAACGGTCTCTCGGTCAAAGATTCATTGTTCCTCATAAATGCATCCGGATACACCGTAGATTCACTGGGCTGGGAACATACGGTAAAACCGGGCTTTTCCCTGGAAAAAATACGCCTGCAATGGCCAAACCTTGCTTCAAACTGGAAAGCCAGCCGTGATTCTCTGGGCACGCCGGGCAGGCCCAACAGCGTAAAACCTCTGAATATAAACGGCAGTCTGCTGTCCGGCAGTCTGCATCTGTCCGAAATAAATCTGTCCAAATCAGAGCAGACACTGCTTTCCGGAAGAATCATGAATGCCGGGTTATCTCCGTTTTCGAGTGAAATAACAGTTTTTGATAATAATAAACTCGTGGGAGAAATATTCCTTGAATCTCTGAACGAACTGGACACGGCCTCTTTTTCCATCACCCTGGGACCCTTTACTCTCTCCGGGAAACATAACTTGAATATTATTCTAAAAGTATCTGGAGATAAAGATACCAGCAACAATTCCGGACAGCTGCAGCTGTCCGTGCAGTTTGACTGGAATATCGTTACTATTAATGAATTCATGGCTTTACCCAACAACGACCAGACGGAATTCCTGGAACTTGTTTCCAGGCAGGATATAATTTTTGAGGGCTGGTCCTTCGGTGATAAGGGGCGTGAACTCAAACTTCTACCCACCGAAACATTAAAAAAAGGGGATTTTATTGTTATTGCTGATGATCCGACAAAACTCCCGCCGCTGCCTCAGAATACTCGTATTATTTCTCCTTATGTTTCTTTTCCAGCCTTCAACAACAGCGGCGATGCCCTTTATTTATACGATTTGACCGGAACGATAATCGATAGTTTGATATATGACGGCAGCTGGCCTCTGGCTGCTGAAATTTCCACAGAAAAATTGAGACCAGAATTTAAAAGCAATGATCCTGCAAACTGGGCTCTGGCAGAAAATAGCCTGCTCATGACCCCGGGCCGGGAAAATTCCGTTCTGCTCGGAGATCTGGATGGGGTACTCCTTCCTGATTCAATTTTCCATTACCCTTTATTTCCCGGCCTTTGGGAAAATATGGTTCTGAGAGTCGGATTGACCAATGCGGGTTTATTAAATTTCT
>JAZFSI010000025.1:0-5847 GCA_036446075.1 Fidelibacterota bacterium | reverse complement strand
GCCTTTCCCGAAAGTTATATTGCAGCAGGCGAACACATGTCCCTGATAGGGTCCGATTTCCAGTTTATCAGGTTCAACAACCCGATAAAATCCGCAAAACACCCATTCCTTGAATTCCAGCTTTAATAAACCAGCCAGTATAGACATTTTACCAATATCGCTTAAAATCATTCCGTCACTACTTAATACCGGTGATGCATTTTTTAATACATTTTTATAACGTTTGACTTTATCCGGGATATTTCTGTCTAAAATGTTAAACATAACTTATTACCTTTATGGCTGCAGACAGCAGTAGCCTTGAATGAACTGAATTTCATCTTAAAAAGATAAAATAATCTAAATGAAGCATTTCAAAGGTGTAAAATGATTGCCGGCTTATTTATTTTATTAAATTACCTTCTGTATCCAGCAATACAGGATCACCGAATCCCAGAGATTTCAGACCTTCAAACTGGGTTTTTGCATCCCCCACAATCAAATAGTTCATGCGATCCGGTTTAATATATTTTCGGGCCATATCATTGTGACTGTCCACAGTCGTATTCTGCACAATGTTTTCCTGATCCTTTATATAATCGAAAGGCAGGTCATATTTTGCAATGGACTCCAGCATGCCTCTCAAGGCACTCAGGGTTTCAAACCTGCGCGCATTGGATTTAAGCAGCACGTTTTTTGTGAAAGCTAAGTCCTCGTTCGAAACAGGTTCCCGGTATTTTTCCATCAATTCCTTAAAAATGGCCACTGATTCTTCCGTAGCATTGGAACGAACCGCTGCTGAGGCCGTGAATGTGCCCTGTATTTCAGTTCCTGAAAAACCTGTTCTGGCTCCATATGTAAAACCTTTTTCTTCCCTTAAAACAAGATTAACGTTTCCATTAAAATTACCGCCCAGTTTCATATTCATTATATAAGCAGGGTAAAAATCTTTATCCGTACGGGATAAAGCCAGATTTCCGATTCTGATTTCGGATTGCTTGGCGCCTGGAACATCCACAAAATATACCTGTGATTTAATCGCCGGCTGCGGCAATTCATAGGCGGGGAAATCAACGTCCTTTAATTCCCACTTTTCTATTAATCCTTTAAAAGCTGCCACCGCTTTACTGCGGTTTATATCACCCGCAATAGTTATGGATGTTACAGAAGGTGAAAAATTTCTGGCATAGAATGATTTTAAATCATCAATCTTAATTGACTGTACGGATGGAACCGATCCATAAGTATTGTTCGCTTTAATATGCTTTCCATAGTTCAATTTTTTAAAAACCCGTCGTGATATACTGCGGGGCACCGCCGAGCTTCTGTTAATACTTTCAATTGTCTGCAGCTTAATCCTTTCGAATTCTATTTCGTCCCAACGGGGCTCCAAAAGGATTTCCCGGGTCAGAGCCATAGTCTCGTCAAAACGTGATTTTAAGGTCGTAGCTACCAGTACGATTGATTCATCATTAGTATACATGGATATACTGGAACCAAGTGCATCTATGGCCTCTTCCAATTCTAAAGGTGTCTTATTGGCCGTGCCTTCCATCATAATATCGCTCATGAGGTTGGCAACTCCGATTTTTTCCGGATCATCCAGTAATAAGCCGCCTTTTAGAGTAACAGCAAAATTAATCAGGGGCAGTTCGGATTGTTTTACGCCAAAAATATTGGTTCCCTGTTTATAACTAAATTTCCAGATATTCGGGATATTGAGTACCGGATCTAAACCCAGGGCCGGCTGAATCGAGCGATCAAAATTTGCAGCTATCCTGGGAACAGGTAAAACTGCGGCTTTTTCTTCAGTCTCAGATGTATCCGAGGATTTTACTATTTTTTCTTCCTTGATCGGAAATAGCTTTGATCCCTGGGCAATTAAATCAGTCTGGCCCTTGGGTACAAAACTTGTAATTAGATAATTTTTGTCTTTAATGTATTTTTGATAGACGTTTAGAATATCATCGTGAGTTACCGCTAAGGCCAGCTCAAAGTCTTCAGTAATGTAATCAGGTGTCCCAAAAAATACATTGTACTGCGATAATTGAAAGGATTTCCCCAATACACTGGAAATGCCCTGGTAAAAACCGGTTTCATATTTGGCTTTGATCCGATCCAGGTCCTCTTCGGAAAAACCGTCTTTTTCAAAGCGCGCAAAAGATTCTTTAACAGCAGCTTCAACCTGTGTTAGAGAAATATCCGGAAAGGTCCTGATAGAAATGTCAAAAGTACCTGTTATTTCCTGGGCGTCGCTGTATGAATTGGCTGCGGGTGCCAGTTTCAGCTCTTCAACTATAACCTTGTACAGGGGGGCTTTTTTACCGTCGCTGAGCAGCTGACCCAAAAATTGAAGGGCAGGAGCATCCTCGTGACTTTGGTCAACTGTGGGAAAAACCATATTCAATTCCGGCGATTTGGCAAAATTGTCCTCGTGATACACTCTTTTTATCCCGGACAGAGAAATATGCTGCCGGATTGGATCCGTTACCTTTGGACCAGGCGCTATTTCACCAAAATATTTTTCTACTAAATTTTTAATTTCATTTTTATCATAATCACCGGCAATTACTAAAGTAGCATTGTTGGGTCCGTACCATTGTTTATAAAAATTCCGCACGTCATCTATGGTAGCATTTTTAAGATCTTCAAGATCACCGATGGTAGTCCAGTTATAGGGATGATCCGCGGGATAAAGATTTTTCACAATAACATAATTTGTATGACCATAGGGACGATTGTCAACTCTCTGGCGTTTTTCATTCTGGACAACTTCCTGCTGATTTTCAAAAGCTTCCTGCGTAACCGTACTTAATAACCAGCCCATGCGGTCAGATTCCAGCCAGAGTACCATTTCCAGGGCATTTTTCGGGACAACTTCGTAATATATAGTACCATCTTTCCAGGTACCTCCATTGAGGGTTCCGCCTGCATTTTGAATTATTTTAAAAAATTGATCCTGCGGTACGTGTTGTGATTCCTGGAAAAGCATATGTTCAAATAGGTGGGCAAAACCGGTGCGGCCCACTACTTCGCGGTTCGAACCGACGTGGTACATAATGGCCACAGAAACGATAGGATCCGATTTATCTTCGTGCAGGATCACCTGGAGCCCATTTTCTAAAACGTATTTTTCATTTTCTATACTAAAAGCGGTTTGTTTTGAACACCCCGTAATAAAAATAAAAATTAACAGTGCAATTGTTTTTATAAAGCGCATGTTCATGGTTCCTCTGAATTGAGATTAATTGATATATTTCCCCAAAGCAAATTAAGAATAAATTTTGGAGATGGAGGTAAAAAATTAATAGATTAATATCATGTCACTTAAATTAAAATATATTTTTGTTTTGGCGGTCATGTTCATAAATATTGTAATCGCCCAAATTGGAGATACTAAACACCCAAATCCGGTCCGGATTAATAATAAAAATTTTATTGTTAATTTTCAGAATAACTTTGGTTATACAATCGTGGATGTGGGACAGGCCATGGAAATCGATGCTTATTCGGATATAACTGAAGAAGGTCTGGTAGATTGGGATCAAATTAATTATAAAGGTCTGGTGCAGGTATTTTTGGACCGGGGAAAAATCCTGGTAGGCGCTGAACTGGGATTTAACAGGCTTTACAGATGGGAAGAGCGCTACAAGACATCCATGGATTATGACCGCTGGCGCTGGGGCACAATCTGGACCTGGCATTTAGGTGCTTTGATTCAGTTGAATATAACCGAACAATATTATTTAACGACCGGGGCCGGTGTGTATACATTTTTTAACGGATCCGGGGCAGCAGTGGGATTTCCACTGGCTCTGGGGCATGTTATAAAATTTAATGATAAAATATCCATCCCCCTTGAATTCAGAACAGATATTATTTTTGGAAACAGTACACCAATTACTATAGGCGGGGGAATTGGTCTAAAATTCGGAATTTGAATTTTTTTAAGAGATTGAATTTCTATTTCGTTACATTAGATTCTTTTAATTACAATTTGAAAAACGAATTCAGATATTTCAATAATCACCATCTTTATCCGGGCGGGCATCAGCGGTAATTAAAATCGGTAAAATAAAAAAATCGGATGGGAATATCGTAGGATTTATCAAAGGTTTTTCAGAAACCTTACAAATGTATACGTAAAAAAGAGTAGCGGAGGAGGGACTCGAACCCCCGACACGCGGATTATGATTCCGCTGCTCTAACCAACTGAGCTACTCCGCCCTTAAAAAAGCGCACGAAATTATTCTTAATGTACTCATGATTCAAATCTTTTATATAATAGTTTTTAATAATATTTGTAAAAATCGTAAAAAAGTAAAGATTGATATAATATTATACTCCTAATTTCTGGCTATCCAACAATAATAGATGTTGATATCTCAACAATCAATCGCCTAATGAAGGAATTAAAAAATGTACAAAACAGTCACTGAATTTATGGCCCAGGTTGAAGCCAAGAATGCAGGGGAAAAAGAATTTTTACAAGCGGTCAGGGAAGTGGTGGAAACAATCTGGGATTTTTTAGATGAACATCCCCATTACGGCCATGCCCAAATTCTGGAAAGGATGACTGAACCGGAACGGATTTTGATTTTTCGGGTGCCCTGGAGAAACGATAGAGGGAATATAGAGGTAAACCGTGGGTTCAGGGTAGAGTTTAATTCCGCGATTGGGCCCTATAAAGGCGGTCTTAGGTTCCATCCTTCCGTAAACTTAAGTATTTTAAAATTCCTAGGATTTGAACAGGTGTTTAAAAACAGCCTGACTACTTTGCCCATGGGCGGCGGCAAGGGTGGTTCGGATTTCGATCCCAAGGGTAAGAGCGATAACGAAGTAATGAGTTTCTGCCAATCTTTCATGACTGAACTAGCGCGCCATATCGGCCCCAATACAGATGTTCCAGCTGGTGATATTGGTGTTGGAGGACGGGAAATTGGGTATCTTTTTGGTCAATACAAGCGGCTGCGCAATGAATTTACGGGCGTTTTAACCGGCAAAGCATTAAACTGGGGCGGCAGTCTTATTAGGCCCGAGGCAACCGGTTACGGTATGGTTTATTTTGCCCAGGAAATGCTGAAAATAAAGGGTGAATCCTTCAAAAATAAAACTGTACTCATTTCCGGTTCGGGAAATGTTGCTCAGTTTGCTGCAGAAAAAGTTCTGGAACTGGGCGGCAAGGTGGTGACCATGTCTGATTCCAGCGGTACAGTTTATGATAAAAACGGATTTAATAGGGAAAAACTCGATTTTATCATGAACCTAAAAAATAAAAAACGGGGACGCATCAAGGAATACGCAGATAAATATAAAGTGGAATATTTTGAAGGTAAAAGACCCTGGGACCTGAAATGTGATATTGCCCTGCCCTGTGCAACCCAGAATGAAATAAATAAGGCAGCAGCTGAAACACTGGTCAAAAACGGCTGTATGGCTGTGGCTGAAGGGGCGAATATGCCTTCGGAAGCGGCAGCCGTTGACGTTTTTCAAGAAAACAAAATTATGTTTGGACCGGGGAAAGCTGCCAATGCGGGAGGTGTGGCTGTGTCCGGCTTGGAAATGAGCCAGAATGCCATGCGCATAAATTGGACCAGAGCAGAAGTGGATCAGAAATTACACAATATAATGAAAGACATTCATGCAGCCTGCCTTAAATGGGGACGTGATGGTGATTATATAAATTATGTTAAGGGCGCCAATATAGCCGGTTTTATTAAGGTAGCCGACGCCATGTTGGATCAGGGAGCTGTTTGAAAAAAACTTTGATTTTTTCAGTGACAAGTGACAAGTGACGAGTGACGAGTGGGGAAAAAGAAATCCCCGCCATGGTCGCTTCGGTCCCAGCGGGGCAGGCAGAAGCCAGAG
>JAZFSI010000024.1:0-10948 GCA_036446075.1 Fidelibacterota bacterium | reverse complement strand
CGGGGTAAAAAAGGGGGATCAGTATTGATCGATTATTATTCAAATGAAGATTTGGAGCGCCTGCTTGATCTGATAAGAAATTTGAGTTAGTCTTAATGAAACCCGCCCGATATACAATTCTTTTAATTCCGGATCATGAAGGAAATAAAAAGCAATTTTCTGTATCTCTCATTTCGTTTTATGCCGCTATATCTGTTTTTATTTTAATCATCGGCGCACTTGTTATTTCTACTATTTACATGACCCCCAGGGTTTTGGATTACAATAATTTGAATAAGAATTACAAAGAACTGGTTCAAGAACGGACTAAAGTATTGGAACTTTATCAGGATCTTGAGCGCTTGAAACAATTAAAAGTAATGATGCAGCGCTCATTGGGGGCTGATTTTGGATTTGATCAGGATCAAATCCAGGATGACACTCTAAAGGACGAGCCTGTATTTCAGATCTCTTATACTGAAAATATACCGTCGGTTATGCCTGTTAAAGGATTTATTACACAGACTATGATTCAGAAATCAGGATCATTGCTTAAAAATCATTATGGGATTGATATTGCTGCCTCAGAAGGTGAAGCGATTGTGGCCGCGGCCGGGGGGCAGGTAATATTTTCGGGGTGGACACCGGATTTGGGGAATCTGGTAGTAATATATCATGGAAATGATTATATAACATATTATGGTCATAATCAGTTAAATCTAGTAGATTCCCATCAATACGTAAAACGAGGCGAAGTTATTGCAAATATAGGAAATACGGGTATGAGTTCCGGCCCCCATCTGCATTTTGAGGTTTGGAAGGAAGGGGAACCGCTGGATCCCCTGTTCTTATTTCCAGAATATTATAAAACCAACGTGAGTTTAGAAAATGGCTAAAGATCAATCAAAAGACGTCAATACCATGCTTGGAAGCGATGCTGTTATTAAAGGAAACCTGACCTGTCAGGGAGGGGTGGCTATTTATGGAAAAATATACGGAGACTTAACCACTTCCGGCACAGCAAGAGTAGCCAAAGGCGGAGAAGTACATGGCAACATTCAGGCTGACGATGCCAATATCAGCGGCTTAGTAGAGGGTAATGTAGCCGCCAAGAATCGAGCTGTTCTGGGTCACGAAGCTAATCTAAAAGGCGATTTAATTTATCGCAGCCTGATCATTGAGGAGGGCGCTCAATTCCAGGGGCATTGCGTTCCCCAGGAAGCAAATACGGACATGACTGATTTGAATGAATATACTCATTTAGAAAGTCAAGAATAATGGTATCCCGCAGGGGATCAGGAAAATTTATTGGCCAGTCTTTTATATATTTTCAAAAAATGGTTCAACAGGCGGGACCGGCGGCGGGAGCTGCTTATACACTGATCGCGGCGATTCTACTGTTTGGACTTGGCGGATATTTTATTGATCGAAAATATGAAACTGAACCCTGGTTTTTACTGGGCGGAATTCTTTTAGGGTTAATCATCGGTTTTTATGAACTGGCCAAGGTCACCTTTTTGAAAAAATGAAAATTTACCTGTTCATAATATCATTTTGCCTGGGAGTCTGGGGTTTGAGTTCCAGCATTTTCCCAGGGTACAGCAGGGAAATCTTGATGGGTATGCTGATGCCTCTGGCGGTAACCCTGGTATCTCTGCAGCGTTTGAGATTTATTTCTAGAACCAGGCCGGATGAACTTTCAAAATTTTTAATAAAAGCATTCGGTTTAAAGATGTTGCTGTACGGTGGATTTATTATCATTTTATTTACATTTTATGCTTTTCATCAAATGGCATTTATTATTAGTTTTTCCGGCTACTTTATAGCGCTTTTTACCACGGAAGCAATGATATTAAAATCCACACTTGAAAAACTGACTTAATTTAAACGAAATTATGATTGGCGCGGAACAGGAAAGCAGGGGAGAGAGTGTTATAAACCAGGTCGGGGATAATATTATCCAGCATGTGTCCAACAGTTCTCTGGAACATCCTATAATACACCTGCCGTCAGTTTTCGGCATTAATATGTCTGTTACAAAGCATGTTTTAATGCTCTGGATTGTGGCTGCCCTGGTTATGCTGGTGGTAATAATCCCGGTTCGCCGCTATTTAAAACAGAAGAGCCTGATCCCGGGAGGATTTGTTAATGTACTGGAGGCAGTAGTTACTTTTGTACGGGATACTATTGTCAGGCCCAATGTAGGCCCCGCCTGGGTTAATACCTGGTCTCCTTTGATTCTTACCCTCCTATTTTTCATATTCTTTTCCAATGCCATTGGTCTCATTCCAATTTTTGATATTATAGGAGTGGTAAACAGGCTGGTATTGCAGGTTCCAGCGGGAGACGGCCATAACTTTGTTAATCGACTGCTCCATGGAGGTACTACGCCCACAGGTAATTTTAATGTTACCGCCGCTCTGGCGACGATTACCTTTTTCTCAATTATTTTTGCGGGAAGCAAAGCTCATGGATTTATAAAACATTGGAAAAATTTAGTACCTTCGGGATTACCCGGTTTTGTTTATATAATCCTGATCCCCATAGAAATAATTGGTATGTTCGTAAAACCATTTGCCTTGACCATGCGTCTGGCGGCAAATATGACCGGCGGGCATATTGCCGTACTGGCCATTCTTTCTTTTATGGCAATTTTCGCCGAAATGTTTCATAGTCTAGCAGCCGGTATAGGAGTTGCCCTGGTCTCTGTGCCCATGGCTGCAGCTATATCAGGTTTGGAAATTATAGTTGTGATGGTGCAGGCGTATGTATTTACACTGCTTTCTGCTGTTTTTATCGGCATGGCCATCAATGTTCATCATTAATAAATAATAATTGGAGGTTGAACTATGGAAGTTCTTCATTATTTTGGTGCTGCTATCGGATTAGGTATTATCGTTGTAGGCGCCGCTCTTGGAATCGGAAAATTTGCAGCGGCAGCAGCAGAAAGCATTGCCCGTCAGCCTGAAGCGGCAGCTCAAATTACGGGCGCAATTAATCTACCCCTTTTCCTCTTAGAAGGTGTTGCCATTCTGGCGGAAGTATTCGTACTCTTGATTGTATTGATGAAATAAGCAGAGTATACAGCTTCAAAACATAGGAGAGAGAAATGGATAATCCTCTAGTTCAGCTGGATCCAGGTTTATTTATATGGACCATAATCACTTTTTTAATGCTGTTTGGTCTGTTAGCTAAATTTGCCTGGAATCCATTACTTAAAATGCTTAAGGAACGGGAAAGCTTGATTCGGGAATCGCTGGAAAATGCAGAGAAAGCCCGGACTGATCTGGAAAAAATAAACCAGAAATCGGAAAAAATAATTTCCCAGGCCCGTTCCGAAGCTCAGACTATTTTAGCTGAAGGAAAAGCTGCTGCCAATAAATTGAAAGACAAAACCCTGGACCAGGCTCGCGTTTCATCCAAATTGATTTTGGAAGATGCAAAAAAGGACATTAAAATGGAGCGGGATAAGGCTATTTCCGAAATAAAAAGTGAAGTGACTGATTTATCTATTTCCATCGCTGAAAAACTGATTAGAAAAAATTTGAGCGCTGAAGATAATCAGAAGCTGATTGAAGAATCACTTAAGCAAGTTCCCCCTTATGAGGCTTGACCTTAACACAAGCAAATATGCCCGTGCTCTGTATTCGGTTGCAGAAAGGTTAAAGTCAGAAGAAGATGTCTTAAATTCACTTAATCTGGTCAGTACCTTATTACAGGAAAATTTTCAGTTTAAAGCGCTGCTTTTTACAAAACGGCTGAAAGGTAATCAAAAATCAGCCATAATAGCCGCAGCATTGGGAGACAGCTGCCATATAATAGTTTCTGAATTTTTGGGACTGCTGGCGGATGAAGGACTGATTCCCCAGGTAAGAAATATTACAAAAACCTTTGAGCGGTTACATACGCAGGCCCTAGGATTAGTAAAGGTGACGGCCAAAGTATCAGAACAATTATCTGAAATCCGGAAGCAGGAATTGAAAAAAACTCTGGCCGGAACACTGGGGAAAAAGGTTGATCTGAATGTGATTTTGGATCCAGATTTGCTGGGGGGAATAAAATTACGAATTGGAAATATTTTTGTGGATGCTTCAATTCAAAATCAAATGAAATCATTGCGCCGGGATTTGTTAACCTGAATTATTAATCATTAACTCCTTAAGAATTAACCAGATTTAAAACCTGTGATTGCGTACATATCCGCGCAAAAAATCGTAATAGACATAAAAGGAAAACATGGAAATTAAGACAGACAACATTACAGGCCTGCTAAGAGAGCAGATCGAAAAATTTAACCTATCAATTGATATTTCCGAGGTTGGTGAAGTAATTGAAATTGGGGATGGGGTTGCGCGGGTCAGCGGCCTGGAAAATGTGATGAGTTCCGAACTGGTGGAACTCCCCAACGGCGTATATGGAATGGCCCTTAACCTGGAAGTGGATAATGTGGGACTGGTTCTGTTCGGCTCCAGTTCTTTGGTGAAAGAAGGCGATTTAGCCAAAAGAACCGGAAAAATAGTTGAAGTTCCGGTCGGCGAAGCTATGCTGCGCCGGGTAGTAAATCCCCTGGGCCAGCCTATAGACGGTAAAGGAGCCATTAATTCTGAGCATGAATTACCCATAGAAAGAAAAGCTCTGGGTGTCATGGCCCGGCATCCCGTATTTCAGCCTCTGCAGACAGGAATAAAAGCTATCGACAGTATGAGTCCGATTGGAAGGGGACAGCGGGAACTTATTATTGGTGACCGGCAGACCGGAAAAACCGCTGTTGCGATTGATACAATAATAAACCAGAAAAATACCCATGAAACTGACGAACCGGTTTACTGCATTTATGTTGCCATCGGGCAAAAAGCATCTACTGTTGCTTCCATTGTAGCTGAATTGGAAAAAAATGATGCCATGAAATATACCACTGTGGTAAGTGCCGCAGCATCAGAAGCCGCTCCTCTACAATTTATTGCCCCTTATGCGGGCTGTGCCATGGGAGAATATTTTAGGGATAATGGGAAACATGCTCTCATTGTTTACGATGATTTATCGAAACATGCAGTTTCATACCGTCAAATGTCTTTAGTATTGCGGCGTCCGCCCGGACGGGAAGCTTTTCCGGGAGATGTTTTCTATCTTCATAGTCGGCTGCTGGAAAGAGCTTCAAAACTTAACGGTGATTTAGGTGGAGGATCTTTAACAGCCTTACCAATAATCGAAACACAGGAAGGTGATGTTTCGGCCTATATTCCCACCAATGTAATCTCAATCACCGATGGGCAGATTTATCTGGAAAAAAACCTTTTTAATTCAGGAGTCAGGCCCGCCATTGACGTCGGTATTTCCGTCTCCAGAGTAGGGGGAAACGCCCAGGTAAAAGCCATGAAAAAAGTAGCGGGTTCACTGCGCCTGGATTTAGCCCAATATCGTGAACTTGAGGCATTTGCAAAATTCGGTTCAGACCTGGATAAGAATACTCAGGCCCAATTGACCAGGGGAGCATGTATGGTTGAAATCCTGAAGCAGGGCCAATATGTACCCATGAGCCTGGAAAAGCAGGTCACCATACTATATGCCGCCTCGCAAGGATTCCTGGATGATATTCCAATCAGCAAATTAGGAGAATTTGAAGTTGGCCTGCATAATTATCTGGATGCCAATCTAAGTGCGGATCTTAAGTCTATTAAAACTGACGGTTCATTAAATCCCGAAAGTACCGAAAGATTGGAAAAAGCTATCGAAGATTTTAAAAAAGGATTTTCAGCCTGATTCATGCCGAACCTCAAAGACATCAAAGACCGGATTAAATCCGTTCATAATATTCAAAAAGTGACTAAGGCCATGAAAATGGTTGCAGCTGCAAAATTACGGAAAGCACAGGAACGAATGGAACAGGCGAGACCCTATTCCAAGGGAATTTCAGAAGTTATTAATCATTTATTACCGGATATTGACAGAAACCTTCTGCCCCTGCTTGAAATTCGAACAGTAAAGCGTCATGGATTGGTGATTATTACTTCAGACCGAGGTTTGGCCGGATCATTTAATTCTGGCATTTTACGTCAAGCTCAAGAGAAAATTGATACGCTGGGCCAGGATAACGTGGATATTTTCTGCATTGGTAAAAAAGCACGTGATTATTGTCTGGGGCGTAAATATAATGTTATCAGGAGCCATTTTGATTTTTGGAATGACTTGAATTTTGACCATGCACTTAAAATTGGCAGCGGAATTATTAACCATTTTCTAAATGGTCATGTTGATGAAATTCTGGTTATTTACAACGAATTTGATAATATTGCCTCTCAATTAATTTTAACAGAAAAAATACTGCCGCTGGAATTTAACGGTTCAGGATTGTCCTTTGCAGACCGATTATATGAACCCTCCAAGGCCGAGATAGTAATTAATCTGGTGCCCAGATACTTAAATGTGCAGATGTGGAAATATTTACTGGAATCTTATGCCAGTGAACAAGCAGCCAGAATGGTGGCCATGGATAATGCCACTAATAATGCAGATGACATGACTAAAGAATTAACCCTTGAATTTAACAAAGCGCGCCAGACTGCAATTACAACGGAAATGCTGGAAATTGTCAGCGGGGCGGAGGCCTTGAAATAATAAGGAAAAAATATGCCGATTACGGGAAAAATATCACAAATAATGGGAGCAGTCGTAGATTGCCGTTTTGAAGGGGGACAAATCCCCGAAATATTAAACGCCCTGAAAGTAGATCGGGGCGAAGATGGAATCTTAACTCTGGAAGTTGCCCAGCATCTTGGTGACGGAAATATCCGTACTATCGCCATGGATTCGACGGACGGACTAACCCGCGGGTTCGAAGTCGTGGATACGGGCGGACCCATACATGTCCCTGTCGGTCCGGAAACTTTAGGCAGATTATTTGACGTGCTGGGAAATGTTATCGATGGAAAGGGTGAGGTGAAAACTAAAAAAGTTAATCCCATTCACAGACCGGCACCAAAACATGAAGATTTGTCAACCACCACTGATATTCTGGTTACCGGTATCAAAGTAGTTGATCTTATGGAACCTTATACAAGGGGCGGTAAAACCGGTCTTTTTGGCGGGGCCGGAGTAGGTAAAACAGTATTGATTCAGGAATTAATCCGCAATATTGCCACAGAACACGGCGGTTTCTCTGTTTTTGCCGGTGTTGGTGAAAGAACGCGGGAAGGCAATGATCTGTATAATGAAATGACTGAATCAGGTGTAATTAATAAAACCACCATGGTGTTTGGTCAAATGAATGAACCCCCCGGAGCCAGATTGAGAGTAGGCCTCAGCGGATTGGCCATGGCCGAGTATTTTCGAGATGATGAAGGCCAGGACGTGCTTTTGTTTATTGATAATATTTTCCGCTTTACCCAGGCTGGATCCGAAGTTTCTGCTCTGCTGGGCAGGATGCCCTCTGCCGTAGGTTATCAACCGACTTTATCAACCGAGATGGGTGATCTTCAGGAAAGAATTACATCCACCAAGAAAGGATCAATAACATCTATCCAGGCTGTATATGTACCGGCCGATGATTTAACAGATCCTGCCCCGGCTACTACTTTCGCACATCTGGATGCGACCACAGTTCTGGAACGAAAAATTGCAGAGTTAGGAATTTATCCGGCCGTAGATCCTTTATCTTCCACATCAAGAATTCTCGATCCCCGGGTTATTGGAGAACGCCATTATAAAGTTGCCAGATCAGTACAGGAAATACTTCAAAAATATAAAGAATTGCAGGATATTATTGCTATTCTGGGTATGGATGAATTGTCAGATGAAGACAAATTGACAGTTTTCAGAGCCCGAAAAATGCAAAAATTCATGAGTCAGCCCTTTTTTGTGGCCGAACAGTTTACAGGTAAACCAGGCCGTTATGTTTCCTTAGAGGATACGGTCAGCGGATTTGAGGCAATCTTAAATGGCGAAGCAGATGAATTGACGGAGAATGCATTTTCTTATGTGGGATCACTGGACGAAGCGATTGAGAATAATAAAAAAATGATGAATTAGGACTCCGTGAAAACCTTCAAACTTGAAATTGTAACCCCCTCCGGGCAGGAAATAATCGAAACTGTAAGTTATGTGCGCTGCCCCGGTCTCGATGGTGCTTTTGGAGTTATGGCCGGGCATAGAAATGCCATGATTGCTTTGGGAATCGGGGAAATTAAAGTGACCAGCGAGGGACTCGATTCTTTTTATGCCACCAGTGGAGGATTTGCTGAAATTTCCCACGAAAAACTGCATGTTCTTGTTGAAACCATGGAACATTCTAAGGAAATAAAATTAGATCGGGCAAAAGCTGCTCTGGAAAGAGGCCAAAAACGACTCCGGAACAGAGAAACAGAAATTGACGGTAAAAGAGCCGAAATATCAATTAAAAGGGCCAAAAACAGGGTTCATGTTTCAAAACGCTGAGATTAATATTTAATTTTTTTAATGAAAAGACTCGTTATAATTTAGATTTCGAGTCTTTTCTTTTTATGGTGTTATAGGAAATTATTTTTCAGTCATTACCTAATATGATCATTAAATTTATAACCTAAATAATTCAGGATAAAAAGCTTAACTTTTCGATTAAAATATTCATATGCTTAAAAGAACACATACATGCGGTGATTTGAGAAAACACCAGATTGGTGAAACTGTGACCGTCATGGGGTGGGTCAATACTATCCGGCTGCACGGACAGGTTATTTTTATAGATTTAAGAGACAGGTATGGTAAAACCCAGCTTGTTTTCAATATGGAGAATTACTCAGGAGATTTTGAACAAGTAAAAAAACTTTCCATAGAAGACGTACTTTGTGCCGGCGGAATAGTGACAGGTAGGGATTCACATGCGGTAAATTCTGAAATGGATACGGGGGAAATCGAAATATCTGTAAAAAATCTCATTGTTTTAAACGAAACGGCACCTCTGCCGTTTACAGTCCAGGATCGGCACAGCGCTGAAGAGGATCTGCGCCTGAAATACCGCTATTTGGAATTGCGCACTGAAGAATTGCAAAAAAATCTTCTGCTCCGGCATCTGACGTACCAGTCGGTCCGCAAGTATTTAAGCGGCCGGAAATTTTTAGAAATAGAAACCCCGGTAATGATGAAATCAACTCCTGAAGGTGCCCGCGATTATTTGATTCCCAGCCGGATTCACCGGGGAAAGTTTTATGCATTGCCCCAATCTCCTCAAACCTATAAACAATTATTAATGATCGGCGGCCTTGACCGGTACTTCCAGATTGTAAAATGTTTCCGGGACGAAGATTTGCGCGCTGACCGGCAGCCGGAGTTTACGCAGATTGATATGGAGATGAGTTTTGCAGATGAAGAGGATGTGTGGAATGTAAGTGAAGGCTTAACAAGAGCTGTATTCAAAGACATAATAGGTGTAAATCTTCCCGCTGAATTTCCAAGAATGACCCATAAGGAAGCCCTGACTCGATTCGGATCAGATAAGCCTGATCTTCGTTTTGAGCTGGAACTTCAGAATGTAAAATCTTTTACTGATTTATCAGATTTCAAACATTTTAAGTCTGCGGAAACCGTAAATGCTCTGATTATATCCGGCGGAGCTGAATATTCTCGAAAAATAATTGAGAAGTTAACTGAATTTGTTAAAAAATATGGAGCCGGAGGATTAGCCTGGATCAAAGTGGATGAAGAATTCAAAGGCGGAATTTCCAAATTTTTCAGTCAAGAGCTGCAGGCTGAAATGAGGAAGCACCTTAAACTAAAATTTGGTGATTTACTCCTGTTGATCGGGAATAAAGAATCCGTAGTGCAAACAGCATTAGGAGCCTTACGGCTGGAAATCGCCCGCAGAGAAAATTTGATCGACCAAAAAAATTACAAACCACTATGGGTGGTAGATTTTCCAATGTTTGACCGGGACGAGAAAAATGATAGGTTAACAGCGGTGCATCATCCATTTACGGCACCAAAAACTGAAAATATTGAAGAATTAGAAAAAACAGCCGGTTCAATTCTAAGCCGTGGTTATGATCTGGTGATAAATGGATTTGAAATTGCAGGCGGTTCAATCAGGATTCATAAACAGGAAATTCAACAGAAAGTTTTTGATTTATTGAAAATCAGTCCCGCAGAAGCAAAATCAAAATTCGGATTTTTGCTGGATGCTTTGAAATTCGGGGCTCCGCCCCATGGCGGCATTGCTTTCGGTTTTGATCGTTTAATGATGATTCTGGCAGGAACAGATAATATTCGCGACGTGATTGCGTTCCCAAAAACAACTTCGGCTGCCTCTTTAATGGATGATTCTCCCGGCTTTGTATCGAAAGAGCAATTGCATGAATTGGGAATCAGCATTTCTAAAAAAACTTAAATTAAATAATTGTTTTCCCCTTCAGTTTTAAATGAAGATGTACTTTAAATACACCGTTTAATAACGGAATATTTTCTGATTTGAGAATTCTTCTGGTTACAGCGTTGAGGGATGAAGCCCTGCCATGGATTGAAAAATACGGACTTTCCAATATTCAAAATCACTTTTATGAAAACGGAGACGTGTCAGTAGTAATTTTAGGCCTGGGGAATAAAAATATTAAAAATCGACTGCATGATTATTTCGAAGATGGCCGGGATATATCTTCGACATTACTGTTTAATGTGGGCATTGCCGGGGGACATAAAAGATTAAAATTGGGGGCTCCCTATTTTATTAATAAGATCCATGATCAATATACAGGAAAAACATTTTTTCCCGAATGCCTGATTCAACACGGTTTACCGGAAATTGATCTGGTCACTGTGCCGGAATTTGTTTCGAATAACTTGGGTGAATATCCGGGAGCTGTAGATATGGAAGCATCTGAAATATTCTCTACGGCCCGAAAATGGCTGCCTCTCCATAGAATGGCTTTTATTAAAGTTATATCCGATCACATGGATATAATGGATTGGAGATCACTGGAAATTAAGGGACTCATTAATAAAAATA
>JAZFSI010000023.1:0-3338 GCA_036446075.1 Fidelibacterota bacterium | reverse complement strand
GTAATGACACTGCCAACAGAGATATTTACTCTCGTGAGAGCTTAATTCAATTTTGGGAGCATCTTTAATTTCCGACTCTTTTCCATGACATTTTCCGCAAAACTCTCTGGTCATGGGTTTAGATGGTTTTATTGATCTTGGTTTAATTTTATGTTGTTCCGGAGTATCATGGCAGTCTTCACATTTTAACATAATATGGTGTGATATGGCTTTTGTTCTTGATATTTGAGCATGACAGGCAGAACAGTTTCTGGGAACTTCCGGCGGAATGGGATCATGGGGATCATGGCAATCTATACAGGCCTTTAGGGGATTATGGATTTGAGGATTAATCTGGGGAAATCCTGTTGGTCTGGATATATTATAAGCGTGGCAGGAGGGACAAAATTTCCGCTCTGTGGGCGCCGCCAGAAGCTCATCTGAATCTTCAATATGTTTTATTCCCGGTCCATGACAGGATTCGCAGGATAGATTCTTGTGGTATCCTGAATATTTGCTCTCGTATTGATCCTCATGACATTCGGCACAGGAGCTATTGCCGGCATAATGCAATTCATGGGCCAATTCATTATTTATGGCTGATGTTCTGTAAACTCCGGATTCTTTCAATTCCGCAGGAATGACGTAAACTCTTACAATCCAAATAGTAATAATAAAAATTGTAAAAACGACTATCAGGCGTCTAATTTGCTCTGGAATCCAATTAAATTTATTGTTCATCCGAATTTTCCTTATCCAATTGATACTTTGTTTTTTGAACATTATTAAAAATGCAGTATTTATTTAATTATTAAAAATTACTTAGCACATTCAGGTAATTTTTTAAAATTTCATTTATCAGCTCAAAATTATGAACTCCCAGACTTTTATCTTCTTTTAATAAATCCAGGTTTGTTTTAAGATTTAAAACTTTCGTCGAATTATTCTCTGCAAGGCCCTGTGTTTGCAGCTGAAATATTTTTTCATCCAGAGCCTGCATTAGTTCAGCCGTATCTTTTTTCCAGTTGATCAATATTTCACCATATTCTTCGTCATGGCAGTTAATGCATGTTTCCGGGTTTGCTTTTCTAATTTGAGCATCTCCGCCTTCATGGCAATCGCGGCATTCAATTCCTTCTCCGTACATGATATCCTCACTGCTTTCCGAAATAAATGAAATATTTCCGGAATAAATACTCGCCTGCAGTTCATGGCATTTTTCACAATCTATTATTTCCTGGGTATGGTGACAGGTTAAACATTCATTTTTTGTAATGATGGTTTCACCGTGGGTTTGAACATTCGAATGGCATTTTGAACAGGGTAATTTTTGATTAATGATATGAGTATTATGGGAAAAATTGATCCCGAAGGCTGACACAGAAATTTCTTCCTGTCCATAATGGCAGTTTTTACATTCTGAAGGAACCTGTCTGCTGTAAATTGAAATATCCGGGAGTTGTAAATCCGAGTCTATAATAACTATTGCTGCTTTTATTTTATTGTAGGCAGCTGCTAATAATTCATCGGCATAGGCTACATTATGTACAATATTTGCCTGTTTAACCAAATTGAAATTGTAAGCAGCATCTTCTACAAATTTTTTAGCATTAATTTTTATTTCCGCCGAACCGGAGAAAACATCTACATCTGTTTTAGCGCTGCTGATAAGGTGATCCACCTGATTTACTTTATGGTCCATGACCATTTCCCATTTATCCAAAAGTTTACCATACCCCTGGCCATGACAATCTTCACAGACTTGCCGGTTGGCGACTTCGCTGTCCCCAAAAACACCCTCGTCTTTACCGACCCCATGGTAGACATGGCAGGCCCGGCAATTTAATCCGCTGACATACATGGGGTTAGGGTGGGCGGGAACATCCCGTCCTCCAATTCCCTTGAATAATGAGAGCTGGGCTTTATGTGTGTTTGAATGGCAGGTCTGGCATTCAGGGAATATTTCATTTGTGCGCGCAATAGATTTATGCTGGATAACAGAGTGGCAGTTTTCACATTCTACTTTATGATCCGTAACATGCTGCAGATGCATAAAGTCAATCTCACTTATTTTTTCCAAATGTCCAATTTCTGCATGACAGGAACTGCAGCGTTCCTTTGGGACTGCCCCATCGCCAACCTGCATAATCCCATGGCATTTCCGGCAATCTATATTTTTCGCTTCAGCAAAGCTATGGTCATGTATAACGGCGCCGTTCTCAGCGGCGGCGGTTAAATCATGGCACCCGGTGCAGCCGTTAATGGGAGTTTCGTCGGGTTGATTTTTAAAATGGCAAAGAAAACAGGTGGTTTCTGTGACTGAGATATGTTCCCCCTGCACAATCTGGGAATGACAGCTGGTGCACCTCAATTTTTTACCCCGACGTAAATTTGATAAATGAGGCTTATGATCAAAAATTATTCCTTCTTTAAACGCTACCTGTCCGTCCAGCAGCCGTTCTGTGTGGCATCCGGAGCGCAGGCAGCTGGAGTCTGATATTTCCGCCCAGGGTTTACTTTTTTTATAAACACCTGTAAAATAATTTACTACCATGGACATTGCTGTGAACTTTCCGCGTATCTTGGATTTAATACCGGGCGGAAAGTGACAATCCGTACAGGTTACATCCGAATGGGAAGAAGATTTCCAGGCCTCTACGTAAGGTTCCATATAATGGCAGGAAGAACAGAAACCAGGCTTGGAAGTCGATTCCAGAAGTCCGTAAAAAATAAAACCGGTAATAAGAATGGCTAAGGCCGATAAAATGGTAATTCTGGCTGCTTTTCGGGCCATAAATAATCTCCTAAATAAAAGTACCGATAAAAATCAAAACCAGTAAAAAGAAACCCAGGAACAGGAAAGTATATCCCGCGATATAGAATAATCTTTTTAAGCCCTTAGATAGGGGGTCTGTTAACATGGCCTCGTATTCCTGCGTCCTCAATTCTGCAAATTGCAGGGGGCGCTCCTCTTTAAATTTTTCCTCTGTCAGGCGGCCCGTAAAAATCACTTCATCCATGGGAAAGGCTCCCGGGCGTAAGTGTGTATTGAAAAAATGGATCGTAAATATAAAGGCTGTGGCCAATAAGGCTTCTTCGGAATGAATAATATGAGCAGCATTAATAAACCAGCCGGGCAGCATTCGCGTAAATAATTCCGGAAACCATAATATTAAACCGCTGCTGCCAATAATAATCATGCCCCAGAAAACCGCAAAATAATCAAATTTTTCCCAGTAGGTCCAGCGTCCAAAAGCGGGAGGTGTTTTTCTGGCTCCGATAAAAAAGCTCAAATGATTGAAGAAATCTTTTATATCCTGCCAACGGGGTACCAGACTTTTTGTACCCCAGAACAGCCC
>JAZFSI010000022.1:0-4363 GCA_036446075.1 Fidelibacterota bacterium | reverse complement strand
CATATCAAAAAGGTTGCCGTATTTCTTGGTAACCGTTTCTTTTCCCAGACGATTTATGGCGTCCTCAAAATCCAGGAATACCGCCAGCTTTGTGGGGCCTACCCCGTGCCCCAGATCGCACATTTCCTTGGCCCTGCGACTGGCCACATCGCGGGGGACCAGATTGCCAAAAGACGGATACATACGCTCAAGGTAATAATCCCTCTCATCTTCAGGAATATTTCCGGCGGCACGGTCGTCTCCTTTCTTTTTTGGAACCCAGACGCGTCCGTCGTTCCTCAGACTCTCACTCATCAAGGTCAATTTTGACTGATGATCACTGGCAACCGGTATACAGGTCGGGTGTATCTGCATAAAACATGGATTGGCAAAATAGGCGCCCTTTTTATAGGCTTGCCAGATGGCCGTGGCGTTGCAGGCCATGGCATTGGTAGAAAGATAAAAGGCATTGCCGTATCCGCCTGTAGCCAGAACTACAGCGTTCCCGGCATGCGACTGGATTTCACCCGTAATCAGATTCCGTGTAATGATACCTTTGGCTTCCCCATTCACCAGCACGAGATCCAGCATTTCATGGCGGGGGTGAAATTTTACTTTACCTAATTTCATTTGACGGATTAAGGCCGAATAAGCTCCCAGCAGCAGTTGCTGTCCCGTTTGCCCGCGCGCATAAAATGTGCGGGAAACCTGAGCCCCGCCAAAAGAACGGTTATCCAGCAAACCGCCGTATTCCCGGGCAAAGGGAATGCCCTGGGCTACACATTGGTCGATAATATTATTGCTTACTTCCGCCAGCCGGTAAACATTGGCTTCCCGGGATCTATAGTCGCCCCCTTTTATGGTATCATAAAAAAGACGGAATATGCTGTCACCGTCGTTGGGATAATTTTTAGCCGCATTTATACCGCCCTGGGCGGCAATGCTATGAGCCCGGCGGGGAGATTCGTGATAAGAGAAAGCCTGTACATTGTAACCCAGTTCGGCAAATGAAGCCGCCGCGGAGGCTCCTGCCAGACCTGTGCCCACAACAATAATATCGTATTTCCGCTTATTGGAAGGATTTACCAGTTTTAAGTTAAATTTATGCCGGGTCCATTTTTCTGCTAAGGGCCCTGAAGGAACATTTGAGTTAAGTCCCATGATTAATGCCCTCCTTTTAGAAGACCGAAATAAACTGTGATAAAAAGAAATGCAAAAGGAATTAAGAACCAGAAAATAAAACTTACAGCCTGAATCAGTTTAATATACTGGTTTTTAAGGATTCCAAAAGTCTGGAAGGCAGATTGGAACCCGTGGTAAAGGTGAAAACCCAAAAGTGTCACGGCAACACCGTAAAGCGCGGTTACAGCCAGATTGCCGAAACCCAGACTGCTGTAAACAACAATATCATAATAAGCGCTGTGATCATGTACGATCTGGAACCGGTACCAGAAAGTTGAAAGGTGTATTACCAGAAAAATAAAAATAATACTGCCTGTAAATCCCATGTAACGGGAAAACCAGGAACTGTTGTCGCCTGCTTTATTTAATTTGTATTTGCCGCTGCCCGCTTTTCGATTTTCTATAGTCAGGCGAATGCCGTTGCCGATATGGGCAAGAAATAAAATCACCATGCCGAATTCCATAATCCGGATCAGGGGTTTTACAGCCTCAAGGCGCCCAACCAACGTATTAAACGTTCCCGGACCGGCAAATAAAACCAGATTATTAATTAAGTGGAGTAGTAGAAAAAGGCATAAAAAAATACCCGTCACAGCCATAACAATCTTTTTTCCAAGGGAGGAATTCATGAAGGTAAAAAACCAGTGCATATCAAGCCTCTTTCAATAGAGAAAAAATGGATAGATGAAATTAATAAGAATGTATAATCTACAAAAGCCTAAATGTGGACATGCGTATCTTTTTTAAATTTCAGCGTCCGAAAACCCTGTAACGATTTAAACAACAGCAGAGAAGGATGTAAGCTTGATTAGACCTTAATCTTTTTCATCTCAGGATCGTATAGCGGTCTCAAAGAAACTTCAGCTGCATAACTTTTTCCAGCGATTTCAATTGTCCATTTTCCATTAGTGATATATTCTGCATTAATCGGTTCACCCGCTTCAATCATAAATAACCCTACAGCTCCCCCCAGGGAAAACCCGTATGAACCCGCTCTGATATAACCGACAGCTATTCCATTTCTACTAACAACTTCGGCGTGAAATAAAAACGGTTCGGAATCCTTAACTAACACCTGAGCCAGGCGTCTGGTTTTAGGTTTCTGAGATTTTTTCTTTAAAACGGCCTCCTTGCCGATGAATCCGTCCGGTTTTTTCAGATCAACAGCAAAACCCAATCCCACCCCAAAGGGATCGTCTGTATTGTCAATATCATGCCCGTAGTCCCGGTAACCTTTTTCCATTCTTAAGCTGGAAAGCGCTTTTAACCCGGCATGGCGCAGACCGAATTTTTCCCCGGCCTCAACAATACGATCATAAACATGAGTCGCCTGTTCGGTCGGAATATAAAGTTCATAGCCCAGTTCTCCCAGGTAAGTAATGCGAATACAAAGAAATTTGGCATAACCGATCTCAATTTCCCGGGCACATCTGAACGGAAAGGCTGCGTTTGATAAATCAGCTGTGGTGATAGATTGCATTAATTCTCGAGACTTAGGTCCCTGTATATTTAATTGTGCAAAGGCTGAAGTCATATCCACCGCAAAAACCCGGTCTTCTTCAGAAATATGGCGCTGCAGCCAGGTAAAGGCATGTTGATGCATTGTATCGGTAACTACCACCAAAAATCTTTCTTCACTTAATTTTGTTACTGTTAAATCAGCCTCCAGTTTTCCGTCTTCATTTAGCCATTGAGTGTAAGTTATCTGATTTTTTTTACCGTTTACATTGTTAGCTGAAATATAATTTAAAACCCTTCCGGCATCAGGGCCCTGTACCAGGAATTTCGACATGAAAGTCATATCCATCAGAATCACATCTTCTCTGGCCGCCTTATGTTCGGCTTCCCACCATGGAAACCAGTTTTCCCGACCCCAGGATAATTTTTCAACTTCTGCTTTTTTTCCGGCAGGTGCATACCAGTCAGCGCCTTCCCAACCGCTTACATCCTTAAAATATGCCCCCTGCGCCTTAAGGCGATCATGGAAAGGAGATTTTTTTACTCCCCTCGCTGTTGTAAACGAAAGATTAGGATAATGGCACTTATAAACCATACCAAGTGATTCGGTAGTACGGTGTTTTCGGAATTCAGCAGTATTTTGATAAATCCTAAGCCGATCGATATTGAATCCCGTAACATCCACATCCGGCCTGCCATTTATTATCCAATGGGCCAAAACCCGGCCGAGGCCTCCGCCGGCTAAGATCCCGATAGAGTTTAATCCGGCAGCTACAAAATAATTCCGCAATTCCGGCGCTTCGCCAATAATGGGCTGAAGATCCGGAGTAAAACTTTCAGGACCGCAGAAAAATTTCTTTATTCCAATCCTCGCCGTTATGGGTACGCGCGACATCGATTTTTCCAAGAATGGGGTCATGCGATCCAAGTCAGGATTAATTTCACTAAAGGAAAAATCGTTGGGAATACTTTTAATATTCCAAGGAACAGATTCCGGTTCAAATAGTCCAATCAGGATTCCGCCCATTTCTTCCCGGAAATAAGCATAGTGAGACGGATCTTCAAGAATTGGCATATTGGCCGGAAGATCTTTTATTTCTTCGGTCATTAAATAATAATGTTCTGCTGCCTGATTTGGTATATTGACTGCAGCCAGCTCTCCGAATTGCCTGGCCCACATCCCGGTACAATTAACAACGTAGTCGGCCTGGATATCCCCCTGAAGAGTTTTTACTCCCATGACAATCCCGTTTTTCTTGAGGATTCCAGTCGCCATTACATTTTGAATTATTTTTACTCCCTGCTGCTGGGCTCCCCGAGCCAGAGACATGGTCACGTCTACGGGATTAACACGTCCGTCATCTTTTACATAAAATCCGGCTAATAAATCATCAACGCGAGCCAAAGGAAACATTTCTTTAATTTCTTTGGGCGAAATTTCCTGTACATCAATTCCGCAATATCTGTTAAACGTAGAAATTCGCCGGTATTCTTCCAGGCGATCTCTATTAGCTGCGGCTTCTATGAAACCGATTGGCTTAAAACCTGTGGAAAATCCGGTTTCGGCCTCGAGGCGGCCATAGAGGTCACGAGTATATTTACGGATTTCGGTGAATGTTTCAGATGTTGAACCGAAGGTTACCATCAGTCCTGCCGCATGCCAGGTGGTCCCGGACGTTAATTTATTACTTTCGAGCAGGACAATGTCTTTCCAGCCCAAATGTGCCAGGTGATAGGCCGTGGA
>JAZFSI010000021.1:0-5876 GCA_036446075.1 Fidelibacterota bacterium | reverse complement strand
TTCTTCAAATAAAAAAACAGATGGGTATTTTTACTGTCATTTTTATGACGGCCCACATCGGATTGAATTTTAACTTTTAACGCAGGACTAATTTCCGATTCATATGTTAAATAGGCCCGGTTTATTTCAAATGAAGAAATCTTTTCGTCGTTTACATTTAATCCAAAAAATACCAGCCCGCTCCAATTACCGGACTGGGCAATTAGAGGCACAACGGTTAATATAACAATACACCCTTTTAAAAATAATTTTGCCATAATTGTCTTTATTTAAATGTGGAAAATAAGGCTAAAATAACATTTGCTGATAATGAGAATAGGGATCAAAGTTATTTTTTTAAAGTAACAAATTGCACCAGTTTAAAATAATTTTTCGAATCGGACTGGAATTATTTCCCCTAGAATTTTCAACATGATTTTACCGAACTGCCAATTACCAAAAGTAAAATCATTTTCTAAAGATTATTTAAAAAATAATCGGTCATTTTTGAAAATAAATGGAATCTTGTATTTCCCCCTTTTATGCTATGGTTTCGATTGGGGAATAGAAATAGATCCACGGGTTTGTTAAGCTCTATACAGCGGTTTATAAAAAACATGGTATTCTGGAAGTGAACATTATCATCCTGGGTGCCATGAATTATTAATAATTTCCCCTTCAGCAGCTCTGCATAATTGTTAAGGTTTGCTTTTTCATAGCCTTCCTTATTTTTGTGGAGAAGTCCCATATGCCTTTCGGTCCAAATAGTGTCGTAGGTGTGAAAATCTGTAACCGGTGCAACAGAAATACCTGTTTTAAAATAATCAGCGGCTCTGGTCATGAGGCCTATGGTAAGGTAACCACCTCCACTCCAGCCCCAGAAACCCAATCGATCTTTGTCTACATAGGGCAAAGTAGAAAGGTAATTGGCACCCTCGATTTGGTCCTGAATGGACCACTTACTCAGATCGCCGTAGGACAGATTTTCAAAAGCCTTACCCCTGCCGCCCGTTCCACGATTATCCAGGCAAAAAATAAGATAACCCTGTTCACTCATATATTGGTGCCAATTCCTCCTGTAATTGCCCCATTTATTAAGGACCAGTTGTGAACCGGGACCTCCATAGCCATACACAATGACGGGGTACTTTTTATTAGGATCAAAATTATGTGGTTTTATAATATATGCATTTAAAGTCACTCCGTCCTCAGTAATTATTTTTAAGAATTGGGGGAACACCAGATTATGATTTGCCAGTGCTTTTATTGTACCCTCGGCAAGAACCCGAATTTTCGTTCCATCACCGTTATTCAAAACGGTTCGGGCCGGCGTACTTATATTCGAGTAAATATCAATATAATATTTAAAATCGGGAGAAAAAATGGGTTTATGCCATCCTGGCTCCTGTGAAATTTTTTCAAGGTGAGTGCCATCAAGTTTAACACGGTAAATATGCTGTTCCAGCGGCGATTCTTTTTTACCATAAAAATACAGCCAGCCAGCCAGTTCATCTACGCCGGAAATTTCAGTGATCTCCCATTTCCCTTTCGTCAATTGTGTAATGAGGTTTCCCTGATAATCATAGATAAAAGCATGGCGATAACCACTATTCTCAGAAGAAAAAATAATTTCATCTCTGGTTTTAAGGAATGAAATATCATGCTGTACATCAATCCAGCAGGGATCAGTGTCCCGGATGATAGTTTTCGTCTTACCGTTGATAGTATTGGCCATGAGCATTTCTAAAAGATTTTGTTCTCTATTTAGCCGTATAATTGCCAAATAAGAGGAGGAATTTGTCCAAAATATTCTGGGAATATAAATATCTTCATTCCGGCCCAGATCCAGTTCTTGTATCTTATTTTCAGCTAAATCTGCTACTGCAATTTTTACGACGGAATTCTGTGTACCGACTTTGGGATATTTCAGTTTGGATACTTTGTTATACAGCTCCATTTCGTCAATCAAATTAAATTCTTTAACCCTGGTCTGGTCTAATTGCCAAAAGGCAATCTTCTTGCTGTCCGGGGACCATCTCCAGGCATCTGCCAAACCAAATTCTTCTTCATATACCCAATCGAATTCTCCGTTAAGGATATTGTCTGTCCCATTACTTGTAATCGCCCTTTCTAAACCTGTGGAAAGATCGACAATAAAAATATTGTGATTGCGAACATAACCCACCATACTACCGTCGGGAGATAATTTAACATTCCTTAAATAAGGGCTATTATCTGCCAGGGCGGTTATTTCTTTTGATCTTACATTAAGTAAGTAGAATGGAGCCTGTGTTGAATGCCTCCAGATGGATTTGCGGGGTCCCTCAATCAGCAGATAATCACCACTATGGGTCCATTGGTAGTTGCTCATTTTGATTATTTCGGTTTTATTTTTTAATTCTTCTCCGGATATTAATAGGGAATTTTGGCCCGATATTAGATCGTGTTTATAAATATCAAGTAAGCCGGTACCATTATTTTTTTCCGTATATGTAAATGCTTTACTATTCGGGAGCCATTCAATATTTTCTACAGGATGTTCTGTAAAATCAGTGCTTAAAAATATTTCTTGAAGATTTAAGGGTAATTTTTTCTGGGCAGTTACAATCGATAAGATTATAATCAGGCGAAATAATATTTTCCACATAATAAATTGCTTATTTTGGTTATTAAAAATTTATTTACCATAATCTGTCGATTTCATCCTTTTCACCCAAAAATTCCCATCTCTGCAGGGAGATGGGAACATTTCCATTCAACATCATATAGTCGTGATAATCTTTAAGATCAAATTTATGACCCAGTTTTATTTCTCCATCACTGATTAATTTTAATATCTGAATTTTACCGATTTGATAAGTGATGGCTTGTCCTGGAGTGGCCGCAAAAAAGACGGCTTCAGCGGCTGCAGATTCAGGGTCCATTGGTACCGTGGCGGCCAGATAAATTCCGGCATCCTTGATTGTAAAATTCCCTACAGCGAGATTAATATCTACAGCCACACGTAAAGCCCTAAGACGCATAAAGCGATAAATAATTTCTCTCGTATGCGGCTTATCCACAAATAATCCCAGCTGCAGCATCATTTCTTCAAGATAAAAACCAATCCCCTCATTGGCATTAGAATCAATATAAAATCGCCGGATTAATCTCGGATTTTGCCAAGCTTGAATTAATTGGAAATAATGTCCTGGCAATCCTTCGTGTATTATGAGAGGGCGGGGATCATGAGCTGCTGTACCATAGAAAAAACCCAGTTTTTCAGAAGGATCCGGTATATATCTGACCGAGTTTTCCTGCAATCTGGAAGGTGATGTAAAATCGTCCAGTTCACCAAAGGAACTAAGTGCTTTAATATAATCAGGCATTGCTTTTAAAGTATAATGCCGGGCCCATTTGGGAATAGTTAAAATATTTTTTTCAGCCAAAAAATCCCTGATTGCCAATTCATCTTTTTGGGCCTGACTTATTTCATGATCTATGGAATTAAACTTTGAGGAGTAGGGTATATTTTTATTGGCCGCAATTTCCAGAGTTTCAAATGCTACTGCTCTTCCCTGCTCCTGTTTACCCATTAAGAGCAGTTCTTCCAATGTATAGGGAACTAAGGCTATAAATTTAAGAAAATAGTTATAATTAGACCGGCCCACGGCAAAATTCTCTTTCATGGCAGGCAGTTGTATCTTAAGCCAGAGGGAATAATCTTCAAGAGCCGCGGATGCCTGGCTGGCCGAAACTCCAAGGTCAGTTCCCCAAAGTTCGGGGAATGAAGATTTCAGGCCTGCCGTCATGGTTTCAATTTTTTTATTGATTCCTTCCAGCTGATTTATGGTTATTTGAGCGAAAGGTTTAATTGGGTCAGTCAAATTAATTTTTGCAAATTCTAAAGTTCGGGGGATTGAGTTCAGGCGCAGGATTAAATTTTCTGCTCTTACTTTTGTAAATGGAGAGGAAATAACCAGTAAATCGAAAACGCACCCAATGGTCTGATTTAAATAAAATTCCGGATGAGAGGAAGTAAGTTTTAATATATTTAATTCCCAGTTTACTCTTTCAATTGCTGAGCGCAGTAAAAGATAATCCACACTGTCAGCTCTGGTCCAAGTTGTGTGGGGAATTAACTCAAGCGAAGATTTGAACTGCTTGTATTTTATTTGTGAATACCGGATAGCCTGTGGTGAATAATCCGGTACCCATTTGTTTTCCCGTTCAATTCTGGGAATATCATCACTACCTATAGGCTGGGTAGTTTTTCTCCATTTAAAAAATTGACTGGCCAATTCTTTTAGATCAGAATTTTCCTGACTAAAAATAAAAGTTACAGATATAATAATAAGTGTAAATAATTTTTTCATTTAGTACAAATTTTGACTCTAGTCTAAACCATCAGTGAATTTTTTTAAAAAAGGTATCACAGCCTGCCTGATGAAATAAAACAATAAAAGGCGTATTTTTATCCTTGTGAGTTATGTAGAGATCTGCTGTGATAGTTAAACCGTCAAGTGACTTGAAAACAATCGTTTTCCCCTTAATATCTCCGGCACTTAAAACTCCAAAGAACAGGAACAGGCTAAGGTAAATTTTAATGAATTGAATACATTTCATATTATTATTCCTGTGTCTATCTAAACGGCAGCGGAAGATTGCTCCAGCCCATACTCAGTTCTCATAATTATTTCATTTTGGAGTTCCCGGGTCAGATCAACAAAATAATCGCTGTAACCTGCTACTCTGACAATTAAATCTTTAAACTCCTCCGGCCTTTCCTGGGCTTTGCGTAAAGTTTCAGCGCTGACCACATTAAACTGAATATGGTGACCGTCCAGGCGAAAATAGGCCCTGATAAGTTTAGCTACCTTCGTAAGGCTTACTTTATCAGCCATTAACTGGGGCGTGAATTTCTGATTCAGCAAAGTTCCCCCAGTGCGTATATGATCAATCTTACTCGCTGATTTTAAAACGGCAGTGGGGCCTTTTCTATCGGCACCCTGCACCGGCGAAATACCTTCCGAAACCGGCTGCCAGGCGCGCCGGCCATCCGGCGTAGCCCCGATCAGACTGCCGAAATACACATGGGAGGTAGTGGGCAGCAGATTAATGCGAAAATGTCCGCCTTTGCTATTGGGACGTCCATCTACCGCTTTGAAAAAGGATTCGAATAACCGGCAGGCAATGTCATCCGCATAATCATCATCATTTCCCCAGCGGGGACCCAGATCCAAAAGTTGCTGACGGACTTGATCTTCGCCTTTAAAATCCACCGCTAAAATCTCAATTAATTTTTCCATTTGTATATTATGATGATCAAAAACATGGTACTTTACGGCCGCTAAAGAATCCGTGGCAGTTCCTAATCCTACTCCCTGAATATATGCAGTATTGTAACGGGCTCCGCCCCGGTTATAATCAAGCCCGGTGCTGATGCAGTCATCTATAAATATCGATAAAAAAGGAGCCGGTAAATATTGAGCCCAGAGCTGTTCGATAATAAGATTCCCCTCAATCTTTATATCAATAAAATGATTTAATTGCTCCTCAAATGCCTGATACAATTGGTTGAATGAAGTAAAGTTTAGCGGGTCACCGGTAGAGAGTCCGATTAATTTTCCCGTGCGTGAATCCGTTCCATTGTTAAGGGTGATTTCCAGTATTTTAGTTAGATTAAAATATCCGGTTAATATATAACTTTCTTTACCAAACGCACCGGCTTCAACACAGCCGCTGGCCCCGCCGGTTCTCGCATCCCGGATAGATTTTCCCTGGCGTTTTAACTCCTTAACGATAGCATCAGTATTGAATAAAGAAGGTTGACCATACCCTGTTTTAATAATATTAAGAGCTCGCTCTAATACCTGGTCCGGAGTCTTTCGACTAATCTGAACCATAGAACTGGGCTG
>JAZFSI010000020.1:0-6155 GCA_036446075.1 Fidelibacterota bacterium | reverse complement strand
AGATTAGTAAGGCGCGATTGAAAATAATTATCCAAACGCAGATTCTCTAAAATCTCAAGATCTTCCATGCCGAAAGAGATGAAATTTGTTAAGCTGGATAAAATATCCTTATCTTTTTCCTGAATATTTGAGAAATGATCCGCCAGGACTAAAATAAAACCGCGATTTCTATTTTTAAAATAAATTGGTGCGCTCATTAATGTTTCACTGCCACGCCAGGTCCTGGTACTAAAAATTTTATCCCAGTCGGTTATATTATCGGATCGCTGGTTTACTGATAATCCGGATCCTGCTATTAAAGCATTAACTAATTTGTTGTCATGGCTTAAAAAATCCCTGAAATCTTGAGCTGAAGATTTTTGAACAGTATAACCTCCGCTTTTTACGTCCTGCATATAAATAGCTGTAAAGTAACCCGGGTTTATTGATTTAATGGATTCAATAATGAAGTCAAGCAATTGTTGATATTTATTTTGAACGGCATCAGAAATTTTAGCGTCTGACAGTGTCAGCCAGGAGAGCTCATGTTCACTTTCCATATCCAAAGAAGTGTCATGGTTGGCGACAGTGAGGGAGAATTTTAAAAGAACTGCGGTTAATAGACCTATAATCGCAGCTTTAATTATATATGCAGGTATACCTTCAAGTGTGGGAATTACCAGAACGGCAAGAACCAGTATAAAAAGTATGATAGAAATGATCTGACGGTATAATTTCACATTGTAACTTAAAAAACATCACAGAGAAATACTGCTTTTCTTAGCACAGCTAAAAATTAGAGGAAAATAATTTTTAACGGTCTTTTACTAATTGTATCCGGTCTTGTAAATTATATTTTTTCTGGTGAATCTCTGTTAATGAATCAGTGGTATCTGATTCGGTTATTGCCAGAACGTCCGGATTGATATTTCCTGAATTTCCCTTAGGATCCGGAAATATTTCATCCTGTTTTGAATATTCCATTCCGGGGGCGGCATCACCGTAATTTGTAATAGTATTCAGCCCAATGCCTATAAACGCAATGATTAATACAGAAAGAAACCCGGCATAGAGGGGTGTAAAGCCGAAAATAGTTTTATTTTTTTCTCTTTTTTGAAATGCACGAGATTTATTCTGATCAATTGCAGAATATAGATTCGTCATAAAAGCGGAAGAAATTTGTATTTTACTCATTTTTCCAAGGGCTTCAATTGTATTTTTTATATCGGCAACAAAGTCCTTTGTGTCGGCATTGGCAGCCAGATAGTCTTCAAATTCTTTCCTTTGGGAAAGATTTAATTCATTATCCAAATAGGCTGAAACGGTATCTTCAAACTGGTAACGATCCATCAATTATGACTCCTATGTTAATTCTTTCAGATCTTTTTGAAGTTGTAGACGTGCTCGATTTATCCTTGATTTTACAGTACCGAGCGGAACATCAACTATACTACTAATCTCTTCGTAGGAAAGTTCCTGAATATCTCTTAAAATAATGACTGTCCGGAAATGCAGAGGCAGCTTTTGAATGGCAGCTTGAATTTTATTTTCCGTATATGCACTGTCTACCTCATATCCTACTTCTGCCTGCTGAGCTGGAATTTCAAATTCTTTATCATCAGGCCCTAATTGACTAAAATTGGTAACTTTACGCCGCTTTTTTTTCCGCAATTCAGTTTTTGCCAGATTACCGGCTATAGTATAAATCCAGGTTGAAAATTTGGCAATACTGCGATAATAATGCTTATGTGTATATAATTTTAAAAAAGTATCTTGTACTATGTCTTCCGCTAATTCATAATTATTTAAAAATCGAAAAACGAAAGTCATTAATTTATTGCGATAACGAATAACCAGTTCTTTATAGGCCTGTTCATCTCCCTGTTGGAATCTAGAGATTAATTCTTCATCTGAATATTTAAAAGAACTATCCATTATCAATGGTGGTAAAGATAAATTTTGTAATTGCTGCTTCATCACTTATCTGAGATAATTTAATCTGCCGGTCAATCCTCCCCAGACGACGAATGGCAGCTTGAACTTCTTGTTTTGAATAATGCTTTTCATAAACAGGTAAATTTCTTTTAACCGGGAATGATAATCTCGTATAACCAAAAGATTTCTGTTTTGTTCCCCCTTTTAGCTTTAAATATAATAATTCTTGAAAAAATTCGGTTAAAGGGTACAAAAGGCTCAGCATTGTAGTGTTTTGGTCAATCAGAGTTTTTCCCATTAAAATTGCCCTGGGCAAATTTCTCTCTCCCATTGCCTTGTATAATTCAAACTTTCGGTAATCCCGCTTCCACCCGCTGAATTGGGCCACGTAATCTTGTGTTAAATCCTCCGCATTGTCTAAAGATATACAAATTTTATCTATTTCATTTTTAAGATGGTATAATGAATCTCCCCCGATATCTATAAGATATTTAATAATTTCGCGAGGTATTGAATTAAAATTATTTTCTTTAAAAAAATAATCGATCCATTTTTCCAGATCTTTTTCTAAGGGTGTTGAGCAATTGATGGACGGAGAGATTGCTGTTAACGATTTCGTAAACGAATTTCGTGAACCCCATTCATCTAAGCATAATATTAAACAATTCGATTTAACAGGGTTCCGGCAATATTCTAAAAATTCCTCCTTATATTTTTGGTTAATCGCGGCAGGATTTTTCACGAGAAACATTTTTTTACTGTGAAACAGATCAATTGAATTCAATTCATTTAATATTTCACGACCATTCATTTCATCAGGATTTAATATTTTTTTAACAGGATTCTCTCCTGCAAATTGTACCTTTAAAGCCAGTTTTACAAAAAAACTCTGGAGAAACTGATCCTCCCCCATCATCAAATAAAATGGATCAAGCCCTTTCGTCTTCAAGGATCGGACAGCCGCACGAAAATCAACGGTTTGTATTTTTACCATTATTATCCCATAAACTGAAAATTACAACTGCCGAAAATGCTAAGAGGAAACTAACTAATCGTTCTGTTATTAATCCCTGCAGACCGCTATTTGCCCAGATTATAGTAGACGCGGAACCGGTGATCAATCCTGCTATTACGCCCCTGCGGTTAGTTTTTTTCCACCATAGAGTGAGTATCAGAGCCGGTCCGAAGGACGAACCCAGACCGCTCCAGGCGTAGGAAACAACATTGAAAATGGTTTTACCTGTCCACTGGGATACAATCGCCAGTGAAAACGCGAAAATTCCCATGATTATGGTCACAATCCGGCTAAGTTTCAGCATGGCTTTGTCACTCATGGAACGGTTCAGGAAACGATGGTAAAAATCTTCGGTGATGGTGGAAGTGGATACGAGTAATTGAGAATCAGCCGTGGACATCATGGCCGCCACTGCTCCGGATATTAGAATTCCGGCCATCCAGGCCGGCAAAAGCCTCATGGCTAAAAAAGGCATGGCTTTTTCTACGTCCTGAAAAAAATCAGGTCCATATAATGCTAAGGCCACTAATCCGATTAAAAATGCTCCCGATATTCCCGGGATAGCCCAGGCTGCTGCAATTCGCCTTGATATTTTTATATCCCGAGGGTCCCGGATCGCCATATAGCGCATTAAAAGATGAGGCTGTCCCATATATCCCAGACCCCAGCTCAACCCGCCTATTATTACGGAAATGCCGGCCCAGCCGGTTTTACCCATTGTAAATGATGCTCTGTTGCCGCCGGCTTCCTGTAGAGTGCTGCTTAAAGAAATACCCAATTCATTTAATTCAATAAAACCGACAATTGGCAATAAGACCAGAGTACAAAACATAATTATGCCCTGAATTAAATCAGTATAGGCAACAGCAAAAAATCCTCCCATAATAGTATATAAAATAATTACTGCGGCCCCGAGGGTAATCCCTAAATATTCATTAATTCCAAAAATTGAATGCAGAATCTTTCCTGAAGCATGAAATTGGGCAGACACGTAAAAAGCAAAGAAAAATGTAATAATTACAGATGCAGAAAGTCGTATAATATTAGAATTATCATTGAATTTTCGGTGTAAATATTCCGGAATGGTTAATACGTTATACTTTTCTGTCTCCTCCCTCAAGCGCCGGGCCATAATATACCAGGAAGTTATAATACCCAGAATTATGCCTAATGCAGCCCAGCTTTCCCCCAGTCCCCCGACTATTGCGGCCCCTGGAAGTGCAATTAATAACCAGGCCGATTCTCCCGATGCTCTTTCAGAAAATGCAACAATCCAGGGTCCCAGACGTCTGCCTGCCAGTAAAAAATCCTCCTGCGTTTTGGTCATTCTAAAAGTTGCTAAACCAACAATAATCAGAATAATTAAATAAATTAAAAAAACTAAACCGGTTGTGCTCATTTTATAATATTCCCGTGATTAATCCCAGACCCAGACAATAAATGCCAAACCAGTAAAATTTCCCGGATTTCAACCAGTTCAAGAGCCAATATAAGGCACCGACTCCCACCAGAAACGACATAAAAAACCCGGCCAGAAGAATCGGAAAAGATAATCCCGAACTTCCGGCCTCTCCAATATCTATCAGGGTAAGAATACCTGCGCCGGTCACGGCCGGAATTGATAACAGGAAAGAAAATTTTGCGATTTCTTCCCGGCGCATCCCTAAAATTAAACCTGCGGCAATAGTAAAACCAGAGCGGGATATACCGGGAATTATTGCGGCCGCCTGGGCCAGTCCAATTTTGATCCCGGATCCAATTTTAAGGGGAACATTTTTACTCGACATTAAACGTGTGCTTAGTAAAACAATACCTGTAACGATCAAAGCCAGACTTACCATCTGAACATTATCGAAAATACTGATAATCCGGTCTTTAAATAAGAGTCCCGCAAAAACGGCCGGCAGTGTACCCAAAATAATTGTTAGAATATATTGCTGGGTATTTTTTTCCTTAAGGGACCATAATAGTTTGGATAAATCCCGCCTAAACACAACAATTACGCTGATCATTGTGCCCAAATGCACAACAATTTCAAACATGTTTCCGGGCACATTTATACCTAAATAATGCTGCCCAAGAACCAAATGCCCCGAACTGCTAATTGGTAAAAATTCTGTAATACCCTGAACAATTCCTAAAAATATTGCTTCTAATAATGTCATTTTTGCTGTAGTTACCCTAAATTTCTAACTAAGGATATACCCACCCGCAAACCGCCGCCATTCGACCTGCATTGGCGCCGTCTCGGCGAAAGGATGGAAATCTCTCAACTCCGCAGAATGTACATTGAGGGACGCTGGAAATTAAATCAGGTTTTAAACCACCTGCCAGAAATTCTGCCTTAATACTGCCGGATAAATCTATATAATACCGGTCTTTTTTCCCCTTAAGTAAAAATTCTTCCGGAAATTTTTTCCAGACATCCGGGCCTGTTTCAAAACAGCATTGTCCTATACTTGGTCCCAGAAGTACTTGAATATTTGCCGGATCAGCGCCATATTTTATAAATATTTTTATGGTTTTGCCTGCAATCCCCAGCAGTGTTCCTCTCCAGCCGGCGTGGACAAGACCAAATATTTGAGTTTTTTTGTCAAATAGAAAAATCGGTACACAATCAGCTGTTTGAATGGATAGTACGATTTTTTTATTTAAGGTTACGAGTCCGTCAATATTCCCATATCCGCCGGGTTTATCAATTTTTATTACCCGGCAGGAATGAACTTGTTCGGGAATGGCCAGCAAGTTGGGATTCATTCCCAGATTTTTAGTTAAATTAAACCTCCGGCTTGATAAATCCTGGTTTTTTTTTAGTGTTGCCCCGGCTTTAAATCCGTTTGCATTAAAAAAACTGGAATAATCCAGAATAGAAGTCAGGGACGGCATTCAGTCTAATATTCCTTAAGGGGTGTTTTTGGGTATCAGGTGCAGAGAATCGCCCTGGAAATATCCCTGCTGTAAAAATTGAGCCCCATTATATTCTAATATCTGCAAAGATACATTCAAATTGCGATTATCAATATTTGAAGAATAATATTGAGAAATCCCTCGAAAATGATCCAATTCAGACAAATTTTTAGAGATTTCCATTCTAGATTTTTGCCCTGGATTCAGGGCCATAATGAAACTGGCCAAATCATACCCCGTATAATAGCGATCATTTTCAACCGGAATATTATCAATAATATCCATCTGCTCTACAAAATAGTTAGTAATTATGGACAGG
>JAZFSI010000019.1:0-4107 GCA_036446075.1 Fidelibacterota bacterium | reverse complement strand
TCCAGCTCCAATAAAATTTTTAATATTTCTTTTTGTCCCAGAATGTTGAGATATGAACTTAATTCTTCTGCGTGAGCTTTTAAAAAGTATAAGGTTCTGCCGCCTGGAAAAAATTTAAAGATTGTTTTAAGAGCTGCGGACATGGTCTGAAATTCCGAGATAGCCCCTTCTAAGTCACCCTGTTTAAAAAGATCTCTGGCCAAATAAAAAGCAAAACGAGCTTCCCTTAAGCCCTTATTGTCAATTACTTCGTTTATCATAGTGGATCTCGAAGACCAGCCTTTGGGATAATCGGAAGAAATTCCGCGCAAACTTATTGATCGTGATTTTTCAAGAAATTTAGTACCGCCATAAAATTTATAAGTATCTGCATTCCCGGCCAGGATTAAATACCCGTAAAAGGCCAGAAACCCGGCCAGAGGATCAAATAAAACAGCATCGTAATAAATTGATCCGCCGGGTGTATAATAGAATTGTACAGCCTTGTCGAAGTATCGAAGGTCAGCTCCATCGGAAAATAAGGCTTGGGCATGGTAAGTTTTTTGACCGCCTTTCTGAGCCGTACCTTGAAAAATAAGTTGAATATTCAAGGAAATATCCAGATCCTGATAATCTTCATCCCAGATTATTACGTTGAAAAACCTTTCGATTTCGCCCCTGATATTTGAAAGTTCATAGCGGTCGCTGTCTTTCAGCAGGCGCTGATCGAGGGTAACATTCACTTTTCCGTACTGAGCCAGGGTAAATGAAACCATTAAGGTTGATACGAGAATAAAGCGGTTCATAACAGTGTTAAAATAGGCACAAGCAGGGAAAAAATTCAGGAAATTTTTTCCAGTGAATAGTGAATAGTTGGGAAAGTGACGTGTGACGAGAAAAAATTCTTTGAATTTTTTCTTCCCCTTCTATTTCGGTAAATTATATGATGGCAAATATCAAGAATATGCTGAACTCCGAGAGAGAAGTTAAAAAAATCTTAAAAATTATATCTAATTTAAGCTCTCAGGAAAATTTACCCGTTTTTGTGGTAGGCGGCGTGATTCGCGATCTATACATGGGTCGAAAACTGAAAGAAATCGATTTAATGGTTGTAGGAGATGCCATTAAATTTTCCGAAAAACTTGCTCATAAATTAGGTGTAAAAAAAATAGTACCTTTTCCTAAATTTGCCACGGCCAAAATACCATATAAAATTATGCCCATAGAAATTACTTCTGCACGCACGGAAAAATATGAGGCTCATTCCAGGAAACCGGCAGAAGTATTATTTACTGACTTGAAAGGGGATCTAATTCGTCGTGATTTTACGGTTAATGCCATGGCCATGAGTTTAAATCCGGATCGGTTCGGAGAAATGCATGATCCCTTTGGCGGACTTAAAGATTTGCAGAAGCGCAGATTAATAACTCCCCTTGATCCCGATCAAACCTTTTCTGAGGATCCCTTAAGGATGATGAGAGCTGCATATTTTGCTGCTGCCTTAAATTTTGAAATCGAAGAAAAATGTCTGCAGTCTATGAATCGCCAATGGAATCGCCTGACAATTGTATCTGCGGAACGCATTACGACGGAATTGACTAAAATATTGAGTACGGATAAACCATCGATTGGATTAAAAATTCTGCAGGAAACCGGTCTGATGAAAATCGTTTTTCCTGAAATCCACGCCATGTTTGGGATGGGACAGACAAATGAATGGCATCATAAAGATATTTTTCACCACACTTTACAGGTTGTTGATAATGCTGCTGTATTATCAGGTAAAATGGAATTACGGTTTGCGGCCCTGGTCCACGATATTGCAAAACCGGTCACCAGAAGGATTGATTCTAAAAAGGGTTATACCTTTCATGGACATGATGCTGTAGGAGAAAGAATGCTGAACAAAGTAGCCCGACGTATGAAATTATCCAATGAATTAAGAGATTATTTAAAAAAATTAACGGTTTTGCATTTACGGCCTATAACTCTGGCCCAGGAAGAAATCACTGATTCTGCCATCCGCAGGGTAATGGTAACAGCCGGTGAATTTTCCGAAGATTTGCTTACCCTCTGCCGGGCAGATATAACTACCAAGAATCCGCGTAAAGTAGAAAAATATATGGAGAATTTTGAACGGGTTGAAAAACGCATTTTAAATGTTAAAGAGCGGGATGTTTTTAGAAAATTTCAATCCCCGGTCAGAGGCAGAGAAATCATGAAAATTTGCGAACTCAAGGAAGGTAAACTTGTAGGCCGTTTAAAATCTGCCTTGGAAGAGGCCATCCTCGATGGTAAAATAAAAAATGAATATGCAGCGGCATATTCTTATTTAATGGAAATAAAAGATGATTTTCTTAATGCAGAGAAAAAAATTCGAGTTAATAAATAATTGACAACTTTTGTTGTATTTCAGAGTCTAACGTAATTATTAAACCAAGGGACCTATTTTGATAAAAAGGGGGAGAATGCATGTTATTGAATATAATTAATGTATTGACGGCTCCGGCCAGTACTTATGAAACCATAATCGACAGAAATTCACTTAAGGATGCACTGCGGCCTGTATTAGTACTTTTTATAATGGCCATACTCACCGGCTGGCTGCTGCAGGATTTAATTGCGGACATGCAATGGGCCGAAACTGAACAGCGGATAGAAAATATGACCGAATTGTCTGCTGAACAAAAAAGTGATATTCTTGATAAAGCCTATGGCCGGATTTATACCGAGGGAACCAGCAGTGTAATTGGATATATTTTGATGGGGATTTCATGGCCGGTCCGCATCGGTATCATGGCCGTGTTTGCTCTTTTAATAGGAAATGTTTTATTCGGTGGAGGGGCCCGTTATGGGCAGGTATTAACCATAACCGCATTTGCATACAGTGCTTCAGTAATAGAATATCTGCTTAAAACTCCGGTTCAGTATTTTTCTGATAATTTAGAAATTTATACAGGTCTGGGTATATTGGGATTGGGCGAAAAAGGATTATTTTTAAGCAATTTCATGGCCGGGATGGATATTTTTTCGTTCTGGAGAATTGTACTTATCTCAATCGGTTTGGGATTGCTTTACAAAAAACCCACCAAATCACTTTTAATTGCTCTCAGCGCCTTATGGTTAATAGAACTAACCATTTTCAGCGCCTTAGGAGCAGCTTCACGCTAACCATAGAGAAAGAAAATGAAATTAAAAATTCTAAGTTCGTCGTTTATTGTCTTTGGCTTAATTAATGCTCAATCCTATTCCCTGGAAGAATGTATTTCCATTGCTTTACAGAACAAGGAAAGTCTTAAGGCCTCAGCTTTGAATGTGGAATCGGCCAGACTGGGTACAAAAGAATCCTTAAGTGGAATTCTACCCTCAATAAATTACAGCGGCGGCTGGAGCCAATCAGAATACAAGTTATATGATTATACTACAGGAAAATTGTCGGACATGGTTACAACTACAAACTGGGAAACAGGATTTTCCGTATCTCAAACAATTTATGACGGCGGAATCTGGTGGAATAATATTAATTCTGCTAAAAATGATTACCGGATTGCCGCCCAATTCCAGCGACAGGTTCTGACCAATATAATTAAAGGAGTACATTCATCATTTTTTAATTATTTAAAATCTCAGCAACTACTGGAAGTGGCACAATTGAACAGGAGATCTTCGGCCCGGCAAATGGAACTTGTAAAACGGCAATATGAACTGGGCGCTGTGAATAAAACAGACCTTCTGAAAGCGGAGGTATCTTTGGGACAGGCCGAGATAGATGTTATTTCCCAGGAAAGTGAACTTAAAAATTCCTTCCGTGAATTAAAAAATTCCATGGGTTTAATGGGGAGCGAGGTAGATTTTGAAGTTGCCGATTCCGGAAGACCCCTGGAACTCGTACCTGATTATACTCTGGCCCTGGAAACAATGGACAATCAAAATCCCAGCCTGAAAGCCAAACGCTATCAGGTACTGGGAGCACAGTTAAATCATAAATTGATTAAAGGTCAGCGGTTTCCCAGCCTTCGCGCCAGTTACAGCTACGGAGCCAGCGCAGACAGCCTAGGCGGTTTAACGGATAATTGGAAGGATAATACAAGGAGCAGAACAGGGTTAACGCTTTCATTTCCCTTATTT